>JAILJR010000204.1 GCA_024694565.1 Butyrivibrio sp.
GAATGCAACCCTAAAGATTAAGATCCGTGATAGAGCTTACCAGCTCGGTCGTATCCATTATAAGCTTTTTTTCCAGTGCCTTTGCCCCGGAAGACAGATTTTCCTTCTTCCATATTCTGTTAAAAAGTCGTATATTACTTATCAGCCTTGCCTTTTTATTTACCAGTGAGATAACATCCTTATCGGAAGTATCCATGTAGTGAATAATAAATGCATCATAAAAGCTTTTGCAGATTCCATATGGTATATCAAGATAGGGGTCTATCTCCAAAGGATCCCGCTCCTCACATCCCACATAGTAAAGATACATATCTCCAAGCTCCAAAATGGGACTCCCCACCGAAATCCTGTCCATATCTATCACCATAGGCTCGCCCATCTGCAAAAATACATTGCTTGTATGAAAGTCTCCGTGAATCATATTCCTATTCCCATCGAGACCATCCAACAGCTTAAAAAGCTCCCTCGCCAGCCCTGCATCACTTTTTGCCACTCCGTTTTCGATATAGTTTGCAAACCGGGTTTTTGCCTTTGGAAAAATATCCTCATCATCAATTTGTATGTCGTGGATCTGATGCGCCAGATTTGCCATCACTAAAGCATAATAATCCACATTTGCAGGGTCTTTTTTCAGCTTTTGTGTCAGAGTGTCCGCATCAAAAAGCTCATACATGGCACCGTATCTGTTTCCTACGGAGACAATACCGAAGGATATTGCGGTAGGTGCTCCCAAAACAAAGGCTCTTCTGCTGCTTTCCAGCTCCTGCTGCACATTCAGATAGGTATTGTTATTGTTGTAAACCTTGATAAGAAGCTCATCATTGTACTTGTAGACATCCCCCTTGTAACCCCTTCCCAAGAGCGGACAGCCCTCCACGGATACTTCCTTATACTTCTTATACCGTGTCTTTCCGGAATCAAAAGTATCCGGCCAGATATAATTGATGTGCTTGATAAGCTCCTTATAGGCTCCGGTTTTGTTCAGGTTGAGCTCTGTGTACTCCGCAACCTTGCTGTAATACCACTTGTGCTCATTGGGATCCTTTTGGTGAAAGGACTGCCAGACATCATTGCCCCTTTCGCTGAAGTCACCGGCGAGAGAGCGGATATTGGCAAGCTTATCCGAAAGCCACAACATCTCCACTCCGATATCGTTGCTCTCTTTTAGCTTCTTAAGGGAAAGCTCTTTTCTCTTTCTCCAGCTTTTTTCCCTATTCTCTCCGGGAAACTTCTGCTCAGTTTCCGAATCTACCAAAAAGGCCACACGAAACCCGAACCTCTTTTCTATCTCCTCAAGGGTTCCGTCCGTGTCCTCCACCACATCATGGAGTATCCCGGCCGTGATGATCTCCTCATCCTCTGTAATGGTCGCAAGAATCTGCGCCACCTCCAGAGGATGCAGGATAGTCGGGATATTCTTTGTCTTTCTGCGAGACCCCTGATGCATTATCGTGGCATATATGATTGCCTCTTCTACCATGTTCATCATATTATCTGATCATTCCTACATCTGCAAACTCAAACCCCTTCGTCTTTCCAAGGGAGTAGGTAACCACACCGCAGACAACATTTGCCAAAAGCGCATCACATCTGGAAACAGCTTCAAGCACACACAAATAATCCAGGCTTCTCTTAACCGGATCCTTTTGTTCCTGCGCATAGATTTCTACCAAAAGCTTGTCATTATTTTCTTCCTTTTTGTAATCAATACGATCCTGCTTTACATAAAGGATTTTATCCCTCAGCGTGCTATTTAAAAAGAGATCCAAAAATGACTGATCCTCTGTGGCAAGCAAAACATTATCAAAACCTTTTTCCTCCACATACCGTATGGCCTTTTCCAAGGTTTCTTCTGCAGTGATTCCGTGAGGCACAAAGTTTGCCACCCTCGGAGAGAGATAGTCGGTTCCTCTGACTACTACAGCAAGGATCCTTTTCTTTTCGGGTGGGAACACATCCTTTAAGGTCTCCTCAATATAGTCATTCACTTCATCCGTGTACGAAAGTTCACTTCCGTACCTAAGCTCAGCTCTCTGATTTGAGAAAACAAACTCCGTCAGATAAGGATTCATATTCAGGTTGGAATTTTGATCAAGCACCACATGCTGTGAGTCATATACCTCCTGAAGAGAATATGGGGAAACCTGCTTGAAAAACATACCCCACACATCCTCTCCCGACATACCTGTAAACTGATTGGGATCGTTTGCAACTCCTAAATCCACGACAGGGATAAAATCAGGACGCTTTATCTTTAGCATACCGATGATACCCATCACATTGGAAACCAAAGCAGTAATACCGTTTTCCTTGACGGGCTGCTTTATAAGATAAAAGGTCTTATCCGGATTCCTGGGGCCATAATAGAACTCCCGCTTAAGCCAGTACATACTGGTCATGACCAGTATGCTTGAGACATTACTCATGAATACCCCCTGTACATCCCAGCGGATCTCTGTCTTTACCCTAAGGGTTCGTAGTTTGTCGAGCTCGCCGTGGGCAGCAAAAAGGTCCTCCTCTGTTCCCACGATAAAAAGCTTATCGTCCTCCTTGAAAAAGTATCCGGCATTCTCATCTGTAAAAGCTATGACCGTATCAGGATTATGTTTTTTTATAAGCCTCGCGGTATGATAGCTGTACTCCTCAAGCTTTTCAAATATAATAAGTCCATATCTGTCCACAAAGGAGTAGTCGATCCCCTCATCATCCACGCTGTAATTCCAGAAATTGGAAAGCTTCATCTGTGCCATTGGATTATCGGAATCCACATTCGTAGCACGGTTTCTCACATAGCCCAAACAAAAGAGGGGCTTTTGATCCCTGTAAATTACGGCCTTGTGATGACGCATGTCCTTGTTCTTCTCATAGAAATCCCGAAGTTCCAAAAATACATCCGGATTCAATTCGTAGGTTTTCCTGATAACCTTGGGCATCTCATCTATAGAATATAACACTATCATATTTTCGCATTCCCCTTTCTCTACCTATTGGAATTTGACTTCTTGCGGGGAAAAATGGAAAATGCCCGCAAGTGAGGTATTATTGTGTTACTGAAAAAAATATATACTTAGTATATCTTTAACGCCGTCTTCCCACAAGGTTTTGCTCCGCATTTCCTCTGTAATCAAACCGTATGGCAATTTCATATTCCCCTGTTCTGATTTTCCATTACATCTGCCTGAAGCGCTATAAAATCTGGTATTGCCATTACAATCAAGATATACATAAATATCCCCAACACCCTGATAGGCCGCCACTATAGTATCAACACAGGCAAAGTTTTCACCGATGTCATAAAGTACATTATCTAACTCCTGCATAAACTTGAAAACTTCCGGCGGCTGAGTAAGATAATGCTCATCAGAATCAACTCTTCCTACTTCCATTATCTGATACTAGTTATCCCGGTTTACCTCATAATCCGCTGCCTCTTCAAACAGTTCCAGTTCAGCCACGTCAAAAGTACCACCATCAAATATCAGATAAAGTATAAAGAAGCACAGCTCTGCCTTTGTTGCAAGATCCGGGTCACTCACATCAGCATTTGCCTTTTCATATGCAAGTCTCATGGCTACACACAGGCTTTCTGTCAGGGTTTTTAATAGTTTCTTTCGTTCTTCCATGGTCATACACCCATTTCTTTCTGTAAAAGAGCGATACGCTCATTTAGTACACTGATGGTATTTCTGCAACTCTCTATAATACTCTTCAGCTCTTCCTGCCTTGCAGCAACCGCCGCCTCATCTTCCAGGAACTCTTTCATGTTATACGGAAATGAGATCTTGATGCGGCATATGCTATTCTGAAGGTCATATCTCTGATCTGAAAGCTGCTTTAAAAGTCTCTTTAATTCCTCTATATCTTCAGGACTATTCTGGAATCTGGCTTCAACGACCTCATCCTCTATCGTCTCTGCGATCTCGCGAAGCCTCTCGAGATCCCCGCTTTCATATGCCTTAATAGCGTCCCTGAGCAGTTCATCATCCTTCTGAGTCCTGTCCTTTTTATTATCAGGATGCAGCGCCTTAAGAATCTTAAGATACAGCGCCCGAAGCTCTTTTGCAGGGTTTATGTTTTTTCTGGCAGAGGTTCCATCCTCATGGTCTCTGTGTGAATGATCATCCTCAGCATCTCTGTCTTGCCCACTCCCCCGCCCCGAACCAAACATCTCATCAAAAGCTTTGAAAAAGTCATCAAAAGACTTAAAGAACTCCTCCCAGTTAACCTCATCATAGCCTTCATTCGAATCATCAAATCCGGCATTTTCCGCATTTTCTTTATCCTTCTGTGCCCGCTGTCTGGCATATTCCTGATCCTTCCGTGCCTGCTGTGTTCTTTTCTCCAGATCATCATAGAAACCTTGCAGCTTCCTATCAGCTTCTTTCTCTGCATTTTCCCTGGTCATTTTAATATCATTGTTGACTGCAGCCTGCATGCTCTCAATAACAGAGCGAAGCTTCTCAATCTCAAGGTTGTACTGGGTGATCTGAAGCTCAAGATTTCCAATCTTTTCATCATACTCTGCCCTGAGCTTCCTGCATACATTCAGCTCCAGGTCATCCTTTTCAGCCATGAGGGCTGCTACCATAATCTTAAGCTTTTTGACTTCCCTGATCAGAAATTCATATTCATTTACTATCTCAGTAAGAACAATCTCATTTCTTGCAATCATCACTTATCCTCGACATAAACATCAAAATCATAGTCCAAAAGATTTGGATAAAGCCCTGTCTGCCTGCTCCTCACAATGCCATATATATGCTTGCCGCCTTTCAGCATATATGCCAGCATTCTGGATTCACGACTTTGCAAATGCCCCAGAAAATATTTTTTGTCATTGCTCCATATTTCAACTGACCATGGATCATCTGCTCTGGGTCTCCTGATAAGGCGAAGCCGGTCCCCGACTCTCATTTCGTTCAAAGCTTCTACGGAATGCTCCAGAAATCTGAAATCCCTGTCCGGCCTTGAACAGGTCAGCCATATCGCATCCCCATTCTGCTCCATTGCCGCATATTGTGGATCCCCGATCTCATAAGTATTGGCAATCTTCAGAGGATTGGACTCTTCTACCCAGTAAATATTTAGTGTTACCGCATTTCGTGTATCCAGCTCATCTATAGAATTTGCTCTTCGCACCGTATTTACCGTAGCATACAGGTGTTTTCCCGCCTTCATCAGCTCAGCCATGATGTATCTCTCCGGCGGCTGCGTATATCCAAGGCAAAGTCCCGCTAATGTATGGATTCTTATGGATGAACCATCATCGGGAAAGCTCTGTACCGCAACTGCTGTGCAGGAGGCATCTTCACTGTTATACTTGCGAAATAGTACGACCCTGTCACCGGTCTTAAGGCCCTGGAGATTTTCCATTAGGTACTCTCTGTTCCGGAGACCATATACTTTAGCCACCCCAAGGTAGGTCTCCCTTTCAAGAGTCGTCTGCTTTATAGCCTCGCCAATCTCCGTATGATGCAAAAAAGTTGAGATATCATGCGAAGAATACGTGCTTACCACACTGCTTTGTGTCATAATGACCACCTTTCTTCCCCAATACCCCAACTAATGAAGATGAACTTATTTGTTCACTTCCTTGTTTTTATAGTATACAAAATATGCAGTCCTATAAATACCCCCGAATCCACAAACGCCAGTTCCCAGATTGATCTGTAACTTTATGGTAGCCAAGAAAAGTAGGATCACCAGATGACATATATATCAGCTAGTGATCCCATAGATCATAAAGATTCAAAATAAAAAATAAACGTTTGCTATATACTGTACTAAAGCAGCTCAGCATCATCATTTGCATAAGGCAGCGGAATGTTGAAGTTATTTACTATTCATCAATCTGTTCCGGTTCTACTTCTTTATCAATAGAATAATCGTATTCATCAATAATCTTTTTTACAGTCTTCTCTGGATTTTGAAGAAGGATATTAAGCATATCAATCCTACCACAAAGAAAAGTGGAGCATAGGGGTTTCGAACCCCTGGCCTTCAGATTGCGGATCTGACGTTCTCCCAGCTGAGCTAATGCCCCACAAAAGATAATCCAATCAACAATAGTGGGTTTTATAACCGTGACAGTATTTCAGATGCTTTTTCGCTGCCATGTTTTGCAGCGTAAGAAGCCCACTTTTTTGCCTTCACAAGATTTGGTTTTCCATCAAAAGAACCCAAGACGTTTATCACGACATCGGTATTCTTCTTCACCAGGCATGATATATGTAAGGTGGTTTTCCGTCTCCCTTATGCCATAGCCCGAGCTTTTCATAATATCCAGAAACTGGTCATAAGAACGGGCAATCCGGACAGCTCCTCTTATATCTTTTTTATCTGCTCTTTCCAGCTCTGACTGTCCTGTTTTGACTTCCACTCTGCCCAGCTTACTGGTTTTCCCAGTTCCTGTGAAAATGTCGGCAGTACAGGAAGACCAAAATTTCTTGACAGATCATCACATATCTGGCGGGCACTTGTGAGTGATGCAAGATTATCAAGATACTTATGAGACCCATCCCTGGAGTAGGCACACATCACGATATGGTCATGGGGATGAGCTTTGTCCATGTGCGTGGAGATTACTGACTGGAACTTGCCATCGCCTATCTGCTTACAGAACTCCAGTCCAATCTGATGACATATCCTGGGATCGATCTTAAATCCGCACACTTCCTCAGGCGGGAAGCTTAGTACCCACATATATGCA
>JAILJR010000205.1 GCA_024694565.1 Butyrivibrio sp.
ACTCTCTTGTCATGTTCTCTCATAGCAAATTGTTCCTATACAATTTTATCTGTAATCTGGTAATCACTGTCTATCTCAGGAATGCAAACAGGCAGAATTCCGGTTGTTTTCCCCTCGCCAACACATTGGTACCGTGTACCATGAACAAATTGTTAACATACCAATCGCCTTGCAAAACCCATAGTTGTGTCAGGTGATGTTAACCCCTTATGATCATCTCCTCATCTCTCTTCGCCCAACAGCTCCTCTTTGGTGTCAGGCACTGTTGCCCCCACGCAAGCATCATGGCCGGATAAGCCCGACATACCCTTCTGTTTTGTCCGGCCAGGTATACCTGCCGAGGGCATACTGAGTATCGCCGTCAGTCCAGAAGTCTGTCAGAGTAATACTGTTTCTGTCTCTGCTGGCACTTATGGTACCATCTGAAAAACTGCCGCTATGTCCTCCGCGTCCTCCGAGCAGATCCTGTACTTCTCCTGTCTTTTCCATGATACGTTTGTTCCAGTTGACGGTAACTGAAGCGTTGGATGGAGAACCGTAAATCTCTACATTGAAATAATCTATGAACTTCCCATCCTCGGATACGCCCTCCGGATCAGAGATCATCACCGCTTTCCAATAGCCTACAACAGACGAGAATTCGGTATCGCGCGTCTCTGAGGATGGCGATGAAGTTGTCCAGCCATCAATGGTAAAGTTTTGCGCCACAGATTCATCGGCATAATCCAGCTTTGATGGCACCAGAGTATCGTAGTCATCCTGAGGATAGTATTCCTCGGAGGATGATCCCTTGTCATTCTCCCCCGAAGAAGCGCTGTATGTTGATTGCTTTCCTGAGTTATCTTCGCCACATCCGGATAAGGATGTAAGCATAAATGAACAAAATAAAACAGTCATAAGGATTCTTGAAAAAAATGTTTTTTTATTGCTTGTTGATCTTTTCATGCTTCTTAACCTCCCAAAAACAGTTTGCCTCAAAGCTCGGTGTCAGGCATTGTCATCATCATGATACTGCCGGTTCATGATCCGCCTTGCCTCGTCCTGGACATTAAGGAAAGCCCCGGCTACCTGCGGGTCAAAATGTGAGCCGCTGCTCTCCTCAATGATACCGATGGCCTTCTCAAACGGGAAGCCCTTCTTGTAGCTCCTTGTGGAAACCAGGGCATCGAATACATCTGCCACAGCCATTATCCTTGCGGAGAGAGGAATCTCTTCACCGGCAAGTCCGGTCGGATAGCCCTTCCCGTTCCACTTCTCATGATGATAAAGAGCCATCCGCCTCGCCTCCTGAAGGTATCCCTCATCAGAGCCCGGAACAGTATCCATTACCTTGTCCAGAATTTCAGCGCCGGCTGTTGTATGTCCCTGCATCAGGGCAAACTCCTCATCAGTCAGCTTGCCGTTCTTGTTGAGTATGGCATCTGACACGCTTATCTTGCCTATGTCGTGAAGGGGTGCGGACCTGTAGACATCCGACCTGAACTTGTCAGTCAGCTGTTCGGTATAGATTCCCTCCTTAACCATCTCGTTCATGATGATCTTTACATACTCGGCTGTTTTCTTGACGTGATCCCCCGTATTTTTATCCCTGCTCTCAACCATATCCGCAAGCACGAGGATCAGCGCATCCTGCATCCTGCTGATGGTCTCGTTCTTCTTACGAATGTCCATCAGATATTCAAGGTTTTCATCGGTCATATACGAGAAAGCCTTGTACAGGTTTTCGGTCTCATCACCGGTATAGATGGAAAGCTGGTGAAAAAGCTCCGCCATCTCCTCCATGCTGTTCACATCATTCTCCGAAACCATCGATGCAGTGTATGCCATGGTATTGAGCGGCAGGATCACCTGATACTCTGCAAGATACAGTCCAATCGCAAGCGTCAGCGCAAAAACACCCAAAAACATAGAGATTACCCTGATAATGTAGCGTCTGGATTCTGCCCTCAGGCTATCCATCAATACATCAACACCGGCATAGGCAGTGACTTCTCCCTGGCTGTTGAATACCGGCTCATAGATTGTAAGGAGCCATCCGAATGTATCATCAGAGATTATCGGCTCAATCCTTCCGCCTTCAAGAAGCGTAGGAATGTATTCGGCAAAAGACTCATCAAATTCAATAACTTCCCCGACCGGCGTCCCCTCAACATCCTCTGTGGAGATGTCGAAAACAACGTGGCAGCCATCCGGCTGGATCTTGTATACATAAACATATTCAGCAAACGGTGAAGACTCCCTGATCTTGCGGAGGTTATTCTCAACACGCTGGTATTCCGGGTTGTCTTTTCCCCCTGAAAGATATTCGTCAATTTTATTTCCGTCCACCATTCCGGCTACTATCCGCGCTGTACCCATGGTGTACAGCTTCTGACGGTCTACTGTGGAATTAAAATACATTACATAGCAGATGTAGATAGCGGAAATACCGATTATAGCTGAAGCACATGTAAGAAGCGTTATCAGTTTGATGCGCAGAGAATACTGCCTGCTCCTCTTCTTCCTCATCTCCTTAATGGCTGCAGTGGTAAGCGGAGCCTGCTTCCATGCGTGTATTTTGAACATTTTCCTGATTTTTTCCGGAAGCAGATGGACGATGAGCAGTGCAATCAAAAGAGATATTGCCTTGTCGACAATATCTACCAGAAAGGCCCAGATAATCTCGGAAGCAAACAGGGATAATCCCGCTCCTGTCACGAGAACATTAACCACGTTCGATGATGCATTTTCCCCATCGAAGCCATAAACAAACCATGTTATGATTCCACCCAGGATTCCTCCGAGTGCAGCATCAATTAAGATTGCGCAAAAAATCCCCTGCGGTTTTTCAAGCATGCCCTTTTCGTACATGGCAGACGTGATTATTGCTATGATGACTCCGACCATCATATATGAAATGGCCATAGGATCAGTTGTGGCTGCAGTGATAATCGGACTTATAAGCGCAACCATGATCCCCGGGATCATACCTCCCAGCATCGAAGCCACAAGAGTTCCTATCACGTCAAAGTAAAACAGGCTGCCTGCAATATCAGTGGCATAGGCCCCAATTGTATTTAAAATTACTCCGGCCGCCACAAGTCCGATGAAGACAACTATCTTCTCATATGCCGGTCTCGTCTTTTGTTTCCTTAGCAGTTCTCCCATAACAATGCCTCCCGTATATAAGGAACTGTTTATGAATAAAATTACATTCTGCTTGTCTTTTGTTCGAATGCACTTTTCAAAAATCGTTCAACGACCCGCTATGCGCCTGATTTTTGAACAGAATACTCGAACAAGAATCCGTCGCAAAATTGCAAATTTATTTACAAACAGTTCCTTAAGAGGATTTTACATCATAACATGTACAAAAGCACCACAATTTTTTACACATTTTTTCGCCCGGCCCGGCGCATGTTACAATTCATTTCTCAGTCAGTCCGGGCTGACCACTGAATTGTAGCCGGCACATTGATGCAGTGTACAATAAACCTTTAATGCTTCTTCACAAACCTGACAAGGGTCATGATGCAGACCATATCTATGATCAGTGCAATCGCAATACTCCCCAGTCCCGTGGCTATTCCAAAGCTCCCGGCAAGTACCCCGACAATTGATGGCATGATTATGGAGCCGAAGCTTGCAATAGTCAGGATAAAGCTCCAGGCAAGACTGTACTTTTTTATCAGATTTCCCGCAAATGACACTGTAGTTGCATATATTCCTGCCATAGAGAAACCAAAACCCATGATTCCTGCCATTATAGGAGCTGTGGACTTCGAAGTTATGAGAACTATGAAAAACAGTACTATCCCTACACCCATTGCCGGCAGGAGATTCTCTTTTTTAACTCTGGTTGAGAGCCATGCCGTTGTAAGCCTGCCACAGAGGATCATAACCCAGAGAATACTGGCTGTCACCTGCGCAAGATTTGGAGGAAGCAGCCCTGTGTCCTTAAAATAGGTTATCATCCACCCGATGACGCCCTGTTCAGCACAGAGATAGAAAAACAGCGTTGCCGTACATATGTAGAACAGGGGCTCTCTGAGAAATCCGAATGTTCCTTCCTGCCCTGTACTGCTCTGTCTCTTTGCCGCTTTCTCATTTTCCGGCTCCTCAGGAATCAGATAGTACATTATGCAGGTCAGCACTCCGAGTACAACAAGAAAGCCGCAGGCATAGACCCAGTTTTCACTCTGCGTCCTTGTGATCAGCATCAGAATAAGCGGAAAAACAAACGCACCCACCGCAAACGAAGCATGCAGGCAGTTAAGCGCCCAGGCCATTCCCGTAGCTATGGAGTTTATCTTGGTATTACAGTAATTGCTTGAAGCGCCTCTTGCGATGCCTGTTGCAAAAAAAGAAAATGCAAGCAAAAATCTGTTTGCCCCCACCAGCATTAATAGGAAGGAAAGCGGAAAGAATATCTCAAACAGCAGGATGCTCTTCTTCCGTCCGATCACCATTGGCAGCGCTCCTGCAAAGAAACCCGATAGCAGGTTTCCAACTGAATGAAGGCTCACGATCAGCCCACAAAAAGCGTAATCCAGTCCATGCGCATCACGCAGGAACGGAAGAAGCGACCCAATAGACAGGGCAAGCATGCCATTGGCAAGAAACACCGCATAGCATAGAACAAACTGTATTCTTTTTGATTTGTCTTCCATAATTATATTCCCTCAAGATCAGGCTTAAATGACAATTGTACGATGCCACCGATAAAGCCTTGAATATATCGGGGCATGAACGTTATGTGCTTTTGACGATGCCACCGATAAAGCCTTTAGTATATCGGGGCATGAACATTATGTGCTTTTGACGGTGTCATCATTGCATAATTATGAGCCGCCACAGGCTTCAATTATACAACTATCTCATTGATGCAGTAAACCTGCGGATCACTTAATCCGGAAGCTGAATTCCACACAGTTTAAAATGTTCGGGGGCTTCGGCAGAATAAGCTACTTTCATTTCATCAAGCAGAGCAACAAATCGGTCCACGTACTTTGTGTCAGCGTTACGCTGCATGATATTGACGCTGAAAGAATCACCTACAGAAAAAATCTCAATCGTAAGCCCACCGCTCAATGTCAGGTCAAGGTATGGAATGAGATTCGTTATGTATTTATCCATTCCTCCCCACGGCACACGTCCGGTATAGCTTACTTCAAATGTGTTTTTCCCGATTCCGTCCCGAATAGCTTTACGCATATGACTCTGCTTATCCGGCAAATCCATGTCCCGTATCGTTTTATCATTCCTGATATGTTCATTGACGGTAAGCACGTCATTCGAATCGTCTGTTCCGATAATGAGCTGCCCCCGGGCCATGGTGTTTAATTTTTCAACTTCAACCCTATTACGGTCATAGTGAAAAATGATCGGAGCAATATTGACATGACACAAATGGCTGAACGGCTTTCCCAATGCACTCCTGAACTGATGCTGCACACCGCAGACAATTGGCAGGCGATTATCCGGATGGCATTCGGCGATAGACCAGTACATCATGGATGCAATGAAGGTAACAGGGCTGCCGTCCAGACCTGAGACATATGCCATCAGATCTTTCTGTCTGATCCTGTATGTAAAGGAGGTCCACTCATCCATGTATTCATATCCATTCTTCTGATCCACCAGGGTAAACACGCTTTCCGGTCTCTGGATCATTCCAACCGGATCTTCAGGCATCAGTTCATCCGGATAGGGGTCATCCTCTGCCTCGGCGTCCGTCACAGTGCCTTCAAAGTACTCAGCCATCTTTGCGTCAAACGTCTCATCAGGATGCAGTTCTCTCAGATAATGATACAGGATTGTCAACAGGAACGGAGTTTTTCCGTAGCCGTCCGTGATGAAATGGGATGTATCTACGTATAGGCGACAGCCATCATAGGCAAAGGCAAACAAGTGATAATTGCTTTCCTCCGTTCCAAGAGTAACCGCCTTTCCACCCGGAGAAATTACGAATGGCATATCGTTCGTCACCATCCTGTACTCCCGGTCACGCCGTATGAGTTTTACACAAAAGTACGGAAATCTCACAGCAGCCTTTCTCAGTGCGTTTTCAAGTACCTGTCTGTCCACTTCCTCCGTCAGTACAATACAGGTACGCAGGGTACCTCTCAATTCCGAACCGGCGGCATAAATCAGATTGTTTACCTTGTATTCCATCTTTAACCTCCAAATATCCCGTCTAAAAGACTCCTGACGATCCTGCAGAATGGTGCGTTTATGATTCATTTTCGATGGCATCTTTGTTTTTCTTTTCCTTTTTAAAGACTGCTCTCGCCTCTTCCATACTGATGCCATCAATGTAATACTTTATCGCAGCTGCACCTATCGCCTTGGTTCCGGCACCTGCTATTGTAGAGTTGACCACTCCGCCGGCAGGGATAAACTTTACGGCACCGTGAGCAATAAATCGGAATACAGTGCCCGCACCGCCGGTCAGAAACAGGGAGGCAAGAAATTCTTTTCCTGTCTCAATAGAGACCTCCCTTCCGCTGAGCCCGGCAATCAGCGCAACCATAATTGACTGGAGTAAAAGAAGGACATAGACGTCGGCAACAGGTATATTAGCCAGCGCAATAGCACTCGCAATAGCCACAAAAGTATTTGTCAGGTTGGTTGCCATCTTCCTTACAAGCTCATTTAACTGAAGAGCCATCCTGAGACCCATTTTGGCCTCGTAATCAAGAATGACTTCTTCCAGCTTGCTGCGCAGCTCCTCGATATGGTATCTTCCATCAAAATCAATCCTTAGTGCGCCAATTTCTGTCTGCGACATTTCCAGAATATCCGAAGGAAGTACGGGCGTTCCGTCTGCCGCAGCCCATTCAATATAGCTTGAAACATCGATTATGCCATCGACTATAAGCCCATTCTCCCTGCAGATCCTGTTGTAGTATGCCACAGTACTTGTCAGGTTTTCCTTCTTGGCAAGATTATACTCTGAAGGAACCTTCAGCCTGCTGGGCTGGACCTCGTCTGCTTTGTTTATAACAACAACCACGGGTACATTTATTTTATTGATCTCAAGATATTTCTGTTTGACTCTTTTCAGAAAATCAACATCCTTGTCGATGTTGTCCCTGTGGGTGGCAGCCAGGAGAAAAAGAACAACATCCGGGTTGAAGTTGCTGATATCATTTATGAGCTGATCCTCAGCCGTGATCCTGTCATTTGTCGATATTGACTCAGAGATCCCCCTTGAGTCCATTATATCCATGAGTTTTCTGTCACCATCATAACACGGATAGATGATAGTTTCCGACGTGCAGCTCTCTACATCGCTCACAGGTGCAACATAGCTGGAACTAAGTGCATTGATCAGGCTGCTCTTGCCAACTCCCGTTCTGCCAATCAAAAGAAATCTGGGCGGCCGGTTGTTTTCTATCCCGTCGATCAGCTCCTTGAGCTCCTTGTCGCCAAGAATCTTATCCCGCACCAGAGTCTTGACA
>JAILJR010000224.1 GCA_024694565.1 Butyrivibrio sp.
CGGTTGAGGGCTTTTTTATTTTCCGTGTGAACTATCGTGTGAACTATGCAACAGCCACCACATGGCTGCCCTCCTTAAGAAGAATGTCCCCTCTGAGGAGATGATTCGGAGAAGCTGTATACCTTGGAGTTGTGTAGATCGCGGCGGCCCCCGTGTCCTTGAGCATCTGGGCGAGTGTTCTTGTGGTCGCGCAGTTGCCCTTATATGTCAGAGCGCTCTCTGGGATGCCCGCGTACATCAGGGCAACGCATACAAGCGACGAGCAGTCACATTCACAAAGGATGTTGACCTTTGATATATCATAAAAGCTCGCCAGGCCGGCTCCGGCAGTGCATATTGCACAAGAGGCTGAGAGGCCCTATGAGCTCGTCGGTACTTAGCGAGGTTTTTTCGAGCTTAGTACCGCTACGAAGCGAAAGGAGCGAAAGCGTGCCCGAAGTGATTGTACAATATGCACAGCCGGGGCCGGACTGGCGAGCTTTTGTCGGGCAGCTCATATTATGATGTTGAGGTCTTTTTATTTTCCATTATCCCGTTCCCCAAGCAGCACGTCATAAAGATACTTGTATATTTCCTGGTTTTTTTCTTTCCATTCCTCCAGCATCTTCTGCGCCATCTGCTCAGTTGGCACAGGAATCCTTATATCTATAAGATCCTCATATTTTTCTTTTGCCCAGAGCCGGACAACATACTCGTTCTCACCAACCTTCCTGTAGTCGCCGAGAACTGAGGACTCATCCCGAAGTCTGATACTGTTCTCCCTGAGGTAGTCATCAACCTGCTCTCTTATGGCAGGATTGATCCTGTTTCCAAAAAACTCAAGACTCTGCTCACCCTCAGCCGTTATCTCAAGATAAGTCCTGTTCGCCACGGTCGTCTCATTTATGAGTCCGGAGGATGACAGCTCTGAAAAAGCCTCCTGCAAAGTCATGAAGGTTGTGTAACCCTCTTCAAGCATAAAATCGTAAATCTGGGACTTGCTCAAGGGCACATCACTCCTCATCAGCATGTAAAGAACTATCATCTTATATAATGTAATATACTGTGAACTCAATTTCTGACGTGCTCCTTAACAGCGCGGCTTACCACATCACTGACCCTCGGATCAAAGGCTGCGGGAAGTATGTTCACATCTGAAAGCTCCTCATCCGGCACAAGCCCGGCGATCGCATTTGCTGCTGCCAGCTTCATCTCCTCGGTTATCTGCTTTGCGCCTGCCTCAAGTGCTCCTTTGAAAATTCCGGGGAATACAAGGACGTTGTTGACCTGATTCGGGAAATCGCTTCTTCCTGTACCAATGACCCTGATGCCTGCCTCTTTTGCCAGATCTGGCATTATCTCCGGAACGGGATTCGCCATCGCAAACATGATCGCATCGCTGTTCATCTTCTGAGCCATTTCCTTTGTCACGATACCCGGTGCGGAGACGCCGACAAAAATATCTGCCCCGTTCAGTGCATCAGCCAGTGTTCCTTTCATCTGGTCCGGATTGGTCACATCCATCATCTTTTCCTGCATCCAGTTGAGATCATCCGATCCCTTGTGCAGTATTCCCGACTTGTCGCACATCGTAACATTTTTAAAGCCATAATTAAGAAGCAGCTTCGTGATGGCAATTCCCGCACTTCCTGCACCGTTTACCACCACCCTGCAGTCCTCTTTTTTCTTATTTACAACCTTAAGTCCATTGATGATTCCGGCAAGTACCACGATTGCAGTTCCATGCTGGTCATCATGAAAAACAGGAATGTCCAGCTTTTCCTTTAGCCTCTCCTCTATCTCAAAGCAACGCGGAGCAGATATATCCTCGAGGTTGATCCCTCCAAAGCCCGGAGCAAGATAAGTCACCGCCTTGATGATCTCCTCAGTGTCCTGGGTGTCAAGGCAGATGGGTACAGCATTTACTCCGCCAAATTCCTTGAAGAGCACAGCCTTGCCCTCCATAACAGGCATGGCTGCATAGGGGCCGATATTTCCAAGCCCGAGGACAGCACTGCCGTCTGAGACAACCGCGATGGTATTGGACTTAATTGTATATTTGTACGCAAGCTCTTTATCCTTCGCAATAAGCTTACAGGGCTCTGCAACTCCCGGGGTATAAGCAAGCGCAAGATCTTCCCTTGATTTAACCTCTGCCTTCGACTTTATCTCAAGCTTTCCCTGCCACTGCTCGTGGAGCAGAAGAGCTTTCTCTGCATTTGTCATGAATTATTTCCTCCTCTATAAACACCGTTTTTCATCTGACCTATCCCGGCCTGTTGCGATGCCGGAATCTACCAATAAACGTGCGCTGACAGCATCCATCCTCTGCAAACACACATTAATATCAGAACGTCTTCCCCACAATATCGTAGGCAAAAGAGATCACCTCGCTCCGCCTGCTGGTATCTATGTATTTAAAGACGTCGTAAATCTGCTTGTGATGTCCGCCCGTGGTCTGGAGCCCAAGCGCAAGTCCCAGAGCCGCTATCTCATCCGCGGCATCCGTCTGCCTCGAGAGCATCAGAGCATCTATGTAGCCGTTCTGCTCCATCTTCACATAGGCATAGGCAAAAGCCGCCGCCTGCATCGCCTGTCCGGAGGTTGACGAATATCCTATCTCACTCAGGATAATGGACCTGACCCTTCCCTGGCTGTCCAGCATGGACTCCTGCCTCATGTAGTTAGTCAGAACCTCAAGGTTGTCCATGGTGATACATGGGGTTGAAACCGTATGATTTACATACTTGTTGGCCTTCCAGAAGGCAGTTGCATCATTTGGAAAAGAGTATGGATGCGCCGCAAGTCCCCAGTCGATATTTCCATATTCAGACATCTGGGAGGCAAAGATGTCAATAACATCCTTCGCATCATAGTCACCTGTCTTTTCAGTGTTATAGGTCCAGCGCTGGTCGATGGGAATGTAGACCTTTGCCGCGGAGTTCTGACTCTTTATCGCATTGTAGAACACCCGGAAAGCTCTTGTAAAAGCTGTTGTATAGGTATTCACATCCACATGGGACATGTAGTTGTACTCGCGCCTTGCGTTGACCTCGTTGGCGATGATCCACATGCTGACATTGCCGTGGCCTGAGCCCGAGTACCTGTTTGCAAGAAAGCTTCCTATGGCAGCCAGTGCTTTTACCCCGCTGTCATCTGCGGCATTGAACATGTAGTAGGGCGCCGTAGAGCCGCTCCTTGCACTTGGATGCGTGATCTCAGGGTAAGCGGATGGGCTTGCATTGTTCAGCACGATCGCTGCCACATCGATACCCATGGAATTCAGTCTCCTGAAGAGATTGTCATAATCATTGAGTATCTGGGAGTTAAAATGATACGTAACCCCGCCGTAGGTATAGGATGTGCCACCTGACTTGCTCAGTATAAGGCTAAGCGGAATGTTGTAGGTAGCATACTCACATCCAAGGTCTGCCAGCTCTCCGATACGCAGAGGATCCGGAAGTATTCCCTTGATAGAGTTGTGACTCATTCCGCCATAGCTGAAGCCTGCACAGGCGCCCGGGTTCGTTATGTATTTCGCATGACTGACCGAGACGTACTTTCCATCCAGCTTCACTGCCACCTGGAACTTGGAAAAGAGCCTTGAATTGGCCTGTCCTTTGTTGAGGTCAACGCTGAAGGAGGTTGACTCATTCTTGTAGGTCTTGGCAAGCGGCTCTCTGTCCTCAGGTATTGAGTCCTCGTAGGTCGCCTCCTCGAAAAGGTAGTAATACTTGTCGTCGCTCTTAGGAATGCCCTCCGATGAAACCGCCACCTTGACCTTGCCTGAGTCCACTATATTGCAGCTGTCAATTTTTGCAAAAGTGGCTCTGTTTTCCGCCGTCATCTCGACAGAGGCAGGACGGTTTGCCAGCGCCGATGATACAGTCTGACCTCCCCGTACAATGGACTCTATGGTGTCAGCACTTAAATATTCAGAATTCTTCTCTTCTTCCAATTCGAAATTTTCTTCAAAAAGAGCTTCCTTGTCAGCCTGAGCAAGGTCACTGCCTTCAGCATCGCCGCCATCCTCACCTTCGCCGCCAGAAGGTACGCTTTCGCCTCCGGCATCTTCGCCCTTTGATAAGCCTGTTCCGGTTTCATTCTGAAGAATCTCAACATATTGCTTCGTGTCGTTGTGACTTTTTATCAAAAAACCTGCCAGCACAGCAACCAAAACTATTGCAATGCCCGAAGCCACGCAGGTAAGTATAACGGCCCTTTGGTTCCGGCGTGCCTTTTTGCCGGTTCGCATCTTGCGCTTTCTTTTATTCATCGAAACCTCATATCCGGGATATTATTGTCAAATGTGTGATGTGTCCTGTCCCCGCTCCTTGAGCTTCTTCATGTGCTCTTTTATCCTGAGCTCATATCCGTTACCTGTCGGGCTGTAGAACTCTTTTCCATTTAATTCATAAGGAAGATACTGCTGCTCTACGTAGTGGTCCGGATAGTCGTGGGCATACTTGTAGCCCGTGCCATGACCAAGCTTTGCAGCAGACTTGTAATGCGCATCCTGAAGATGCGCGGGTATCGGAAGATTTCCCGTCTTCCTGACTGTGTCGAGCGCCTCGTCAACTGCCAGATATGCAGCATTACTCTTGGGCGCCGTCGCGATATAAGTAACTGCCTGGGCCAGAGTTATCCTGGCTTCGGGCATACCGAGCCTCTCGACTGCAAGAGAAGCTGCTACTGCCACCTCAAGTGCCTGAGGGTCAGCATTCCCGACATCCTCGGAGGCACAGACCATCATTCTCCTCACGATGAACTTCGGATCCTCTCCGGCATTCAGCATCCGCGCCAGGTAATATACAGCCGCGTCCGGATCAGAGCCTCTCATGCTCTTGATAAAAGCAGAGATCGTGTCATAGTGGTTATCGCCATCCTTGTCGTATCTGGCAACCTTCCTCTGAATGCACTCCTGCGCCACTTCCCTGGTTATGTGTATTAGGCCGTCATCTCCCCTGTCTGTCGTCATGATACCCAGCTCGATGGCATTGAGAGCATGTCTTGCATCTCCGTCCGCAATATCCGCAAGGAAATCTGCAGCATCCTCATCCAGCACCGCCTTGTAGGCACCCATGCCCCGGTCCACATCCGTCACCGCGCGCTCAAGCAGCACCCTGATATCTTCAGGCGAAAGAGGCTTCAGCTCAAATATGATCGATCTTGAAATAAGCGCTCCGTTCACCTCAAAATAAGGGTTCTCGGTTGTTGCACCGATCAGTACAACAGTACCATCCTCAACAAAAGGAAGAAGATAGTCCTGCTGCCCCTTGTTGAACCTGTGTATCTCATCGATGAAAAGAATTGTCTTCTTCCCGTACATTCCAAGGTTGTCTTTTGCCTTACCTACCACTTCCTCCATGTCCTTCTTGCCGGCGATGGTGGCATTTATCTGGGTAAACTCTGCCTTGGTGGTATTGGCTATTACCTTTGCCAGTGTCGTCTTCCCTGTTCCGGGAGGGCCGTATAAGATGATGGAGCTCAGTTTATCCGCCGCAATTGCACGATAAAGAAGCTTGTCCCTGGCAATTATATGCTGCTGCCCAACCACTTCATCAAGTGTCCTCGGGCGCATCCTGGCGGCAAGCGGTGACTCCTTTTCCATATTGTTCTGACGCATGTACTGAAATAAATCCATAGTATTTTGATTGTACAATGAAAATAATGAAAATAAAAGCAGTATATCGAAAAAGAAAGAACCTGCTCAGTGTTATTACTCAGTCACATATTTTGACATTATTTCCTGGAGCTGGGCTATCTGTTCTTCCGTAAAATTCTCCTCGGCATATTTAACAATGCTGTCTTTATCCCCTGATGAAAGATATGATTTAATCTGCGGAATAGCATCAATGGATACATTGTCAGCAATTATCTCGGTTACTGTCTCCCTGTCCTCTTTTGTCATGGACTCAGCGACATCCTTTATCTCTCCGTCTGCATTGTCAACATAGACGTCGATCGCCTCACTGACTACAGCCTTAACTATAGGATTGGCATCTGATTTCTTTTTCCCGGAACCTGAAGCCTTGCTGCCGGAATCACCGACAAACTGACTTCCTGACTTACTACCGGTACCGCTAAGGCCGCCCGAAGTCCCCGAGGCAGAATTTCCATCTGACTGCCCGGTACCAACAGACTCGATGTTGATCGTCTCTGTATCTTTGCTATCTGCGGTATCCGCCTTCAGCATTCCCCTTCCCACCAGAAACAATACTCCAATAGCCAGTACCGCTGCCAGTGTTATCATAAACGATTTAAAAATTTTCATAATATTTTACTCCTTCTTACGCCGCCTTTACTATATTCTTTACCCAGACTCCGCTGCGTACCAGCAAAAAGCCTATCACACACTTGATAAACTCAAGTCCGGAGACGATGATGAACACGTTCAGCGCAGGCAGCGACGTAAAACGGCTCAGGCAAAATGCAACCGGAACCGAGATCAGCCATGCGAAGCAGCTGTCAAACACAAAAGTGACTGCAGTCTTTCCTCCGGACCTCATGGTAAAATAAGACACATTTGCATATGAATTTAAGGGCATGCAGCAGGCTACAACCCAGATGAATCTGGTAGCAAGAAGCTTTATCTCAGCCTCTGTGTTGTAGATCTGTGGGATAAAAGGCGCCGCTGCGGCCAGCAGCGATCCCATCACCACTGTGCTCATAACGCTCAATGATGCCATTCTCCACGCCGTTCTCCTTGCAGAAACAAGCCTGTCAGCTCCAAGCTCCTGCCCGATAATAATACCCGCCGAGTTGCCGATTGACAAGAATACCTCGTTGAATATCTGTGATATGGTTCCGCTGATATTCATTGCAGCAATTACCGCAATTCCCCTGACCGAATAAGCCTGCAGGAGTGTTGCCTGAGCAAGACTCCAGAGAAACTCGTTCGCAAGAAGCGGAAGAGTCTTTGACAATATGGGCCATATCAGCCTTGCCGGAATCATGAAGCCTCGATAGAGACCATTAAAGAACGGATACCTGCTCCCCTTTCTGTGCGCTCCGAATACTACTATAAAAAGCTCCGTGAACCTTGATATCACAGTCGCCACAGCAGCTCCCAGAACTCCCAGTCTCGGAAGTCCAAAAAGACCGAATATCAAAAGTCCATTGAATATGAAGTTTACCACCATTGCTATCATGCTGGCAACCATGGGAAGCGTTGTCTTTCCCGATTCCCTCATGGCACTTGCATAAACCTGGGTCAGACTGAAAGGAACAAGCCCAAACAGCATTATGTTCAGATATGAAACTCCGTGCTGCAGCGTCGCAGCCCTGTCCACAGCGGAAGTATCCTCTGATATGTATAGAGACACCAGAGCTTCACTCCCAAAGTACAGAACTGCAATGGCAATGGTAAATATCGTAATAGCTGTTAACAACTTAAACCTGATGGAATACCTGACTCCATCCATATCGCCTTTTCCAAAGAACTGGGTGCTGAATATACCTGCTCCGGCAAGTGAGCCCCAGATACACAGGTAAAAGATAAAAAGGATCTGATTTACAATAGCCACCGACGACATGGGAATGGTGCCGACCTGCCCGACCATTACGTTGTCGAGCAGACCGACTATGTTGCTCAGGGTGTTCTGGATGATCATGGGTACTACCACCATAGCCACCCTTCTGTAGAACGCCTCATCACCAAAGAGGCACTCCTTTAATGTGAACCTGACCTTCAGTGCTTCTTCTCTGTTATTAGTCTCGTAAGTATTAGTCTTCATAGTTTAAAATTATTTCTTTACTTATTTGCACCATCCTGCCGCCATATGCCGCGCTGTCGTCACTCCAGATTTGCCTTGATCTTCCCGATCATTTCCTCGTACTCAGCATCAGAAAGGAACTTCTTCTGAGGATTCATCTCGAAGGTTCCGCCCCACTCAAACTCGTCTTTATACTTTGGAACAAGATGCATGTGAAGATGACATCCCGTATCACCGTATGCGCCGTAGTTGAGCTTGTCAGGATTAAAAGCCCTGTGTATAGCCTTTGCTGCCCTGTTTACGTCAGCAAAAAATGCGTTCCTCTCCTCGTCAGAAATGTCAACAATCTCACTGATGTGATCCTTATAAGCAACGATACATCTTCCGGGATGACTCTGCTCCTTGAAAAGGATCAGCTGGCTCACCTCAAGGTCACATATCTTGATACCGAATTTTGCCAGCGGCTCTCCACCTACACAATAACCACAGTTGTTGTCTTTTGCCATATTATTGCCTCCTGATTTTAAAATTTTACTACAACTTATTAATGCCTTCTGCAATGAAGCAGTTACGTAGATTTAGTTTAACTCATTTGCCATGATTTTTGAATAAGATGATTTCTATTTATCGCAATTTACCCTCAGCAAAATGCTGCACTTCAGTTACCTGCACCGGCTTGCCTGCTCTTGAATTGTAACGAGCTGTGAATCCCGGGACGCTTTTTTCTTTACGTTAACACTTTATAGTGATAAACTTTTTACTATACTGATGCAGCAATGGCACACCTTGGCATGATCATGGTTTTTCGAAGCATAGATTATCCGGAAATGATTGCCCCGGTGTGCGCGCCTGCTTTCAGTCAAGTATGAAAAAAAGGGGAGAACAAAATGACAACAGCACAAATAGGTATTATCATCTCAATCTTTGCCTACCTCGTTGTAATGCTGATGGTAGGCTTCGTCAGTTCCAAGGCAACCAACGATGTCAAGGACTTCTATCTGGGAGGAAGAAAGCTCGGTCCGTTTGTAACCGCGATGAGCGCTGAGGCCTCAGACATGAGTTCCTATCTTCTGATGGGACTTCCGGGACTTGCGTACTTTTCAGGTATCGCAGATGCAGGCTGGACAGCCATCGGTCTTATTGTCGGAACCTATCTCAACTGGCTCTTTACAGCCAAAAGACTTCGTAATTACACTGAAAAACTTGATGCCATCACAATTCCCGACTACTTTAAGAAGCGATTCAGGGACAAGAATAACATCATACTCTGCATTGGCGCCCTGTTCATCCTGGTATTCTTCATCCCATACACAGCATCAGGATTCTCGGCCTGCGGCAAGCTCTTTTCATCACTCTTCGGGGTTAATTACCAGCTTGCAATGATCGTCTCAGCCGTGATCATCGTGGGATATACCACAACCGGTGGCTTCCTTGCAGCTTCCAAGACAGACTTCATCCAGTCGATAATAATGACACTCGCACTTATTTTCGTCCTCAGCTACGGCGTGATAAATGCAGGCGGCTTTGGTGGAGTTATCGAAAATGCAGGTGCACTTCCGGGCTTTCTCAACCTGAGTGCTACTCACAATAACACAACAGGTGCAGCAGATCCCTATGGCATCTTCAACAAGATCACAATGTTCTGCTGGGGACTTGGCTATTTCGGAATGCCTCATATCCTTCTAAGATTCATGGCTGTAAGAAAAGCTGATGAGCTCATACTCTCAAGAAGGATCGCATCCGTCTGGGTTTTATTCTCTCTTTGTATTGCAGTCTTCCTCGGAGTTGTAGGAAGAGCAATGACTCAGAGCGGCACACTCATCAGTCTCATAGATCCTGCTGACACAACCAGCTCATCTCTGGCCGAGACACTCATCGTAGTTCTTGCTGATCAGATAAGCCAGAACGGATTCTTCTATGCCATAATCGCCGGTCTCGTTCTTGCAGGAATCCTGGCTTCGACAATGTCAACTGCAGACTCTCAGCTCATTGCTGCCTCATCATCAGTTTCTGAAAACATCATTCAGGAAACCCTTGGCATCAAGCTCTCCGAGGTTTCAGCCATGATTGCCGCAAGAGCCACTCTTATCTGTGTTGCCATCTTCGGTATCATCATTGCATGGAATCCAAACAGCTCGGTTTTCGGGATCGTATCCTTTGCCTGGGCAGGATTCGGAGCAGTGTTCGGCCCGATCATGATCCTGTCACTGTATTGGAAGCGCACCAACAAATACGGTGCAATTGCCGGAATGATTTCCGGCGGCGCTATGGTCTTTATCTGGAAATACCTTGTAAAGCCCATGGGCGGTTTCTGGAACCTGTATGAGCTGGCTCCGGCTTTCCTTGTTGCCATCATCTTCATCGTGGTAGTCAGCCTTCTGACCAGTGAGCCTGAAAAAGAAATCCAGAACGAGTTTGATCAGGTTGCAAAGATGTAACAGATAGCTTTACAAATATGATGAATCACATAAATGGCTCCCTCCACAAGATCCGGAGGAAGCCATTTTTTTCGGTTCATTTTTTTACAAGCTTTTCCCATTTCCTATCAATTATCCTGGTTATTCTAAGACCAATTGGCTCGATGTACATGGATATAAGCTTTGAGATGATCAGTACAGCTAAAAGAGTAGGAATAAATATCAATGCGATCATATAATTATAAGGTATACTCCCGCCATACAAAAGCAGTACCAGTCCGCAGGACAGTGTCTCAATCACAGGCCAGTGAACTATATAGGCTGAAAATCCCAATTTGCCGCCTTCAAGCATAATCCTGTTTCCCAGTACTTTTTCCAGTCTCTTACTGGTGAGAACGCCAAGCAGGAATACCGTTATCCCCACAGCAAATATGATCCGGGATACTTTGTCTCCATCTCTCGGCTCTGCCATGCTTTGTAAAATGTAACCCGAAACAATGGCAATTATCCGAATAACGGCATTTTCCTCAAGAATCCTTGAAACCCTGGTATTAACATACAGATCGCACAGCAGCATACCAAGGACAAGATAATTAAAATATGTACTAAGTAAAATAAGAAATGCAGAGTAAAACAGCCATCTCCACGGGGTCTTTCTGAACACGAACAGTGCCGCCAGGATCATCAAAGCTCCAATATATTCGTATCTAAGCGTCCACAGCGGGCCAATATACTGGTTGGTCGCTCTGATATACGCCACCACAAGGGACTCTTTTAAACAGCCAATCAGATCGGGCCGGAACTGATTAAATGCTCCCAGTGTAGGCATTGTTCCAACAAGCTCTGCGACTTCTGCATTTTTGTACAACCCAAGTCTCATCATCACATAAACTGCCAGCTCACAAAACAAAACCGGCGGCATCAGCCTGAAGTATCTCTTGACCATATCTCGTGGTATCAGTTCATAGCATTCCTTTGAAAAGAACTTGTAACTCAGAACAAAACCCGAAACTATAAAAAGCACTTCAAGATATCCATGTCCCGTACATATAAAACTAATTGCCTTCTTATTCAAAATCCAGCTTCTGTCCGGGATAAAAGCTCCAATATAGTGACATACAAATATGCCAACCCACACTATTGTCCGTATCCCTTCAATGCTCTTTATCTTTTTCAAAGTATATTATCCTTTTTATCGTTAACTGTTTGCTTTCAATTCAGGTGTAAAAAATTCTGGAGGTTCACATATAAAGTGCTTATAACTGATTTTTTGTGCTTCTGCATTTTCCGGAAGTCTTGCCTGCGCAGCCCTGTCCGGGGAAATGTATATACTGATCAGCATCCCGCTTTCTGTCATCCGGCGTGTACTCTTCCGTAGAAGTTGAAGTCAGCTTCAAATCCATGTAATCGCCTGTGATTCTGAATACCCTTCCCGATATTTCCTGATGAAGCTGCTGTTTTTAATCCCTCCTGAACAGATCCCTCGTATAAACCTTATCCTTCACATCATCCAGAACCGATTCATACCTGTTAGCGATAATAGAATCCGATCCCGCCTTGAATTTCTCAATATCATTGACAACAAGACTCCCAAAGAACGTAGCACCATTCTCCAATGTCGGCTCATAGATTATAACCGTAGCCCCTTTGGCCTTTATCCTCTTCATTACGCCCTGAATGGAGCTCTGCCGGAAATTATCGGAGTTCGCCTTCATGGTCAGTCGATAGACACCCACTGTAATAGGTCTCTCCTTCTCGGCATTCCACATGGAAGAAGCAGTGTAATAGCCCGCCTTCTCCAGCACCCTGTCAGCAATGTGGTCCTTCCTCGTCCTGTTGCTCTCTACAATAGCTTCAATAAGATTCTCCGGAACATCCTGGAAGTTGGCAAGAAGCTGTTTTGTATCTTTTGGCAGACAATAGCCTCCGTATCCAAAGGACGGATTATTGTAATGATTGCCAATCCTTGGATCAAGACATACTCCGTCGATTATTGACTTTGTATCCAGTCCCTTCAGCTCTGCATATGTGTCAAGCTCATTAAAATATGACACACGGAGAGCCAGATAAGTATTCGCAAACAGCTTCACCGCTTCAGCCTCAGTTGTCCCCATGAAAAGAACGTCAATATTTTCTTTTTCCGCAGCCTCCGTGAGAAGTCCTGCAAATTCTCTCGCCTTCTCCTCCTCTCCGTTGTGCCCCACAATGATACGTGAAGGATACAGATTATCATAAAGAGCTTTAGACTCGCGAAGGAATTCCGGGCTGAAAAGAATCCTGTCCGTACCAAACTTTTCACGCACCCTTTTAGTGTATCCAACAGGGATTGTGGATTTGATGATCATAGTCGCGTGATCGCTGCTCTTCAGTACAAGATCGATAACGGCCTCGACTGCAGAACAGTCAAAAAAATTCTTCTGAGGATCATAGTTGGTGGGTGCCGCAATGATCACAAAATCTGCATCAGAATAAGCAGCTGCTCCATCTGTTGTAGCACGAAGCTTAAGCCCGCGCTCTTCATGCTCATCCAGAAACTTTTCAATATATTCATCCTGAATGGGACTCTTCCAGTTATTCAGCTTCTCCACCTTTTCAGGTACTATATCAACAGCTGTCACCTCATTGTGCTGCGAAAGAAGTACCGCCAAAGAAAGTCCCACATATCCGGTACCTGCTACTGCTATTTTCATATTCTTTTCACCCTTTCATAACCGTTTTGACCTCAACATCATATCATGAGTCGCCAGACAAAAGCTCACCAGTCCGGCCCCGACTGTGCATATTGTACAATCACTTCGGGCACGCTTTCGCTCCTTTCGCTTCGTAGCGGTACTAAGGCACCAAAATACGGTGCCTTAGTACCGACGAGCTCATAGGGCCTCTCAGCCTCTTGTGCAATATGCACAGGAGGCTGAGAGGCCCTTGTGAGCGGTCGGTACTTAGAGGCTGTACTTTGACCTCTTAGTACTGCTACCAGCGAGCAGGAGCGAAAGGATAACGCGGGTGACCTATGGGATTGATAGCTTTTTCTGGAAAAGAAATCGAATCATGTTTTTATCCTCAACAGAAAACAGCAATATATTGAGTTTTTATAGAAGCCATCGCAATATGCAGTTGGTATTTTTA
>JAILJR010000046.1 GCA_024694565.1 Butyrivibrio sp.
TTCAAACCATAGAGCCTGTCATTGTAGAAGTATTGCTGTTTGCAGTCCTTAAGCATCCCGATCACATCCAATCCCAGATCATTGATGCGCTTCACGAAAGGCTCGGTTGTGAACCATGTGTCCATTAAGACATAGGACGCAGTAATTCCCATGGAGAGTGCATACTCCAACATCTTGATGGCTGCGTCTGTCTTTTTCAGCTTAGCGTCCTTTCTGGCTTTATAGCCATTGGTCCTCTTATCGATGGACTCTCTTGCCTTTTGCCTGGCATTCCTTTCCTCTTCCTTTAAAACTGGTTTAGAGGAGGCCATCATGTTGAAGAGGATGGGAATGAAACTGTATCCGTCAGTCCAACCAAGAAGGAGAAGATTGAATCCTTTCACCGTCTTACCTATGACATGGTCATAGATATACGAGAGGAGTTCAACCATTTTAGCCCTGCTTCTGCTAATCACAGAATCATCAAGGATAAAGCATTTTATACGAATATTTGAAGTAAGCCCGGAAATGAGCTTGATGGCATTAACTGCGACCAAGGCGACCAGCTTACGCCAGTTGAAGCTTTTATCCTCGAGGAAACGATAACTGGTTGATTTAGCCGCAGCTTCATCCGCCCGTTTTGTCCCCAAGAACTGAAAGAAATTGTCAGCATGGAATATAACCATCAGAAAATGGAGAAACATGCAGTAGGCAGACCGCTTTTCGGCATCATCCTTGCCATCACGGTTTCTGGGGGTACGACGAATATTAGCCCCTTTTAAGGCTCTGGCAAAACCAAGTTCTTTGATTGCTTCGGCAAAACTTGTAGAAGCTGTTTCCGTTTTATCCCAGGTGGTTACGGCTACTTTAATTGATTTCATAACTTGCCCTCCATAACGCAAATGTTCTGGAACACATACATTATATCATATTGGAGGACATTTTAATAGTGCAAGATTACGATTTTTGAGCCTAAAAATTTTCCGAAAGCCCTTAATTCATAGAGCTTCCGAGTGATTTCCCTTATGGGAAGTATGAGTTATATTTCGTTACTGCCTGTCGATTGAACGATTTGAACCACTTGACACCTTATCGTATGATGAAAAGCAATCATACTGATAAATCAGGGGTGTTTTGAGATGGTAAATAAGACAAACGAGGAGGCAAACATACGGATAGGCGGGTTGCTGTAAAAAGCACGGGAAGGCCGTGAAGTGCTGCAGTCAGAAATGAGTGTAAGCTGTGGTCTCAGTAAGAACCATATTTCGCGTCATGCAAAAGGTTGCACAGATAGGTATGAAAACGCTACCGCCTGCTGGCGCAGGCTGCATACATTCGGACTCCGCCTACGGCTGCGTCCTCATGTATGGCGCTCGTCAAGATTCCGGCCTCGCTCGTGCGAGCACGGCGATGCCTCCATCTTTCCTCGCTGCGTTTTCATATTTCCGCCGTAGAACGGGGTGTCAGCAAAGCCAGTATCAATATGCTCCTGTCTTACTGTGCCCGGTTAATGATGACCCCGAATGAGGTTCTTGGATATGATAAAGACAACATCCTGCCGGAGCTGAAAACTCTCCTGGCAGGCATGAGCGAAGAACAAAGGCAGAAAATATTCCAAATACTGAAACGGATATCAGAGATATAAAAAGAAAGTGGCTACCCGGCAAACGGGTAACCACTTTTTCATTACGCGATTTTGATCTTTCGATAGCCTACATAAGGCGTACATCCTGCTTCAAGGACCCGGCAGAACTTCATCTTTTTGGACTTTGTCCCGTCATGTTCCACCTTGGCTTCGTTCTCATCCTTGGCGAAGTAGATGCCATCGCAGACAATGGTATCTACCTTCGTATTCCCTTTGATCTTGTTCTTCTTCTCATACCGGACAGTATCACCAATATGGAACCGACAGATACGGCCTTCCTTATGGAAGGTATATGTCCGCCTTGCCGGCTTTACAACCAACGCCCTGAAATGTTCGGCTGTTTCTGTCTCAGTATGTGTTTCTGCATACGCAGCCATGTATTCCTCCAGGGAATCGGTTTTCTGGTCGGTAGCCTTGTGCCTGCCTATCGCAACAAGCTTATCATCGAAATAGTACTCCCTGCGGTTACGCTTCTGGATATTGTTGTTCGACTTCTTCTTATAGCGTTGCTGTGAATGGACTCTGTCCGGCATAATACCAACAGACAGGTTGTCCCTTCCGACAAGTGAGATCGCATACCCATCTATACAATGGTCTTTCGGCAGATCATACATTACCCTCATCTCTGCAGTCTGATGACCTTCGCAGACAGAAAAGCGGATGCCCTTTTGTTCACAATACGCTGACATCTCCTCGATCAGGACCGGAATGACAGAGTTCAGAAGACTTACCTTATAGGATCTGTTTACTTCATCCTTCAGTTTAGGCAGTCTGTCCTGTGTTTCCTGGCAGTTGTGGACACCCATCGGCCCATAATGGCAATCCCAACAAAGGCCCGCCATATTGCTCACCTTATCAGAACCGCCTTTATGCCTCGGAACAATGTGATGATAGCACTCTATCTTGTTCTTTCCGCAAACCAGGCACTTGCCTCCTTGCACATCATCGATATAATCATGAGCTGTTTCATATCCATACAGTCTTCCGTGGTTCCAGTCGTTGATATCCTCGTTCTCCAGCTTTTGGAAGTCGAAAGCGACCCGTTCAAGCGTTACATGGGAGATCGGCAGGATCTTGCACATTCCCTTCAGGGTATTCATGTGCATCTGCACCAGTTGCCTTGCAGATGGAGTGATCCATCCATCCGGGCGCTTACGGTTGGCAAACTTGCCTTCCTTGCCACGGATGATCTTATGTTCTACCGCCTCATCTGCTGCCGGATACGATATGGCAACCGATTTGCACTCTATCTTGCTTCTGCAGACACTATCCTGACCATTCTTGATCTCCGTGCCGTCGTGGCGGGCTTTACGCTGTTTATTCTGACGGTCGTGCCTGCGGCGTTCACGGCGGAAGCCTGCCCGTTCCGTCATCTTCAGTTTGATAGACTTATTGCCTGTCTTCAGCTCACCAAGATACAGACAATTCCCATCTTTGTCGGAAGCTCCGGAGCCAATGTTCTCCCTGCCAGAATCAATCCCGGCGAATACATCCTGGACGACATCCGGCGTATCGTATTTTAACCGAATGGTAAACGGATTTTTCTTTACGACAACAGCTAGTTTAGCGTCCAGCAGTTTCCTGACGTGCCCGCATCTGGTTGTCGGCATAAGCGGTTTACCTTTCCTGTTCAGGATGTAAACCATAGTCTTTTGTTTCTTCTGTTTCATAGTTATCCTTTACTGTGGCGGATAAACCGCATTATAAATCGCTCACGATGAGCGTCTCTTGTAGTCCTGATAAGACTATCGTGTACTCGAAATATCACTGACGCTTGAAGCAGAGCAGGCACCTGTACAAGAGTACCCGGTGCATAGGGCGTCAGTATTATCTTGGCAGACTCCGTAAATGTTACAGAATCGCTTCGAAAAAAATCGTGTCAATGTTTTTTAAGAAAGCAGGATTTCAGTGCCGAAACCCTGAAACCCACTTAACTTAATGACATTGGGTCAACACCTAAAGGCGGTATAGACCACAGACTCCGGAAATTTTAGGTTTGCCGGAGTCTGTTCCTTCCCTGATATGTATGGGTGAATCTCAGAAAGTCCCATTGTTCAGTTTCTTCATATCCTCTTCGATATTGACACCCATCTCATTCAGTAGTTCGACAGCTTTATCATTTAGTACCGTTATATGCCACCTGTTATCCATATGTTTAGCCATTTTAATGAATCCCGCTTTTACAATACTTTCTTGCAAAGACAAATTTTTTACATACTTTACTGTAGATGAGCGCAGCTTATCCATGTAGCTCTTCTTAATCTGCCCTACCAACAATATTAGAAAGCTGAGTCCTTGCATTGCATAGTAGCTTTCGGTCTGTAGCCCATCGAACTTCACTATGTTCGCGACAAAATTGTAGTGGGTTTCTATAGTCCACCGCTTCTTATAGTACAGATAAGCATCCTGTGCTGTCAGCTTGTCTTTTGGTTGATCGACGCGTAAGACAATAACTCCAAAGAATGGCTCCAGGCGCTGGAATTCCTCTTCGGTATGTCTTGAGTCTATCCCTATCTGAGACCGGTAGTCATATACCAGCCTGTCGTGCATTACCACGTCTCTATAAATAATGACCCTATCCTCACCCCACTGTGACTTCTTATTGTGCTGAGGATAATACTTTTTGGGTTTCTCACCGTTTTTGCACTGGGTTTTTTCCCTTTCATTTTTCTGATGTGCGTCATCATCCTTTCTCTGGTCGTCCATGGCTTCCAGAGCAGCTACCGTGCTTTCCCTATAGAGGATAGTCCTCGAAGCTTTGGTCCCATCCTCGTTGATATGTTCGTACACAAAACTGTCTGTGAAGGATAAGTCCTCCTTGATCATCTTTGCGATGACGTAGGTGCCTGGCACAGGAATGATAAAGTGATTGTCATCCGCCCTGAAGTACCCCATGTTTTCTTCAGAATAGAAACCGGAATCAGCAAGGAATGTCTTATGGGAGAACCTGTAGGCAACAAACAGTTCTTGTACGGAGAGTTTATCCGGAAGCGAGCCACGCATAGCTTTGCTGATAAGCTGCCGTTTATTTACAGCATCATACGCCCCCATGACATTGATCTGCTTGTCCTTCAGCTCACGATACTTGTATCCGTATTCAGCGAGCTCATTGTGGCGAGAATTGGACATGATTACATGCCCATCCAGTGCTGTAAGTTCAGAGCTGTTATCTATCAGACTTTGCGAATACTTCTCACACATAAGGCCATGCTGCCCTATTTCCTTTAGGAAGGAGTTGATGGTGTCTTCACCAAAGGATAGAGTTGTCCATTTGTCTGAGAGGATCGATTGCCTGAAAAGGTCTCCGCAATAGCTGGCAGGGGTATACTCTTCTATGAAATAGATGATGCTCAGAGCATACATGCGGATTGCATCCTCAGGATGAAAGAACTGCTGAAGACCCTTCAGTACATCCATGGTACTAGCGAGTACAATCGCATATTCTCCATAGTCCTTGTTCTCCAGATCCACATCACGGAGCCTTGGATAATACTTCTTCAGTCCTTCGGGCAACGAAGAGACAGAGGCAGTACCTGCTTCAGGTGCCGGCTTCCTAGCAGGTTGTTCCTTCTGTGCTGCTTTAGTTTCAGCAGAACCATCCTGAGAAGATGAATTGAGCTGATTCAACACCGAGATTCCATACTGGTTAGGAATGAATTCGTTGCCCATAATCTTTCCAAGAAGCTGGCGGCCATGTGCGGCCTTACCGGCAGGGCGATTGTCAGCAGACCTGTTTTCATATACGTAATAATATATGCGGACAGGACCTGACGGCTTACCCTCTTTCGTTGGCTGGTAGTACTGAATCTCTATCCGGCAGGGAATACCTCTCGGAGCCAGCGCCTGTATCTCTGGCGGAATGGAATAAGCTCCATCTTTAACATTCACAGCATCACACTCCTCAAACCTAGAATAAACCTAAAATCGGGTGTTTCAAACCTAGATTATAATACACGAGTGTGTTCTCTTTGTCAAGTGTTTGCAGGCGTTCCCCGGTTCCACGATTAGTTTTAGGTTTGATTGTACCTTATCAAACCTATATTTTCAGGAGCTTGTGATTTAATCCAGGTACTTCTTCAGGGTAGCCCTTACGGCTCCAGGGCCGGCGATCAGTTCGCCAAAGAGGCCTTCGATCTTCTCTCCCAGGCCCGCCTCATAGAGGTTGCTTCCAAAGATGTTTGCGTTGGAGAGGATCGGGCAAAGGGCGGTATGGATCTTCGCCGCGTCATCACCCAGAGAGACACCCTTCAGGGCTTCACTCAACTCTTCCAGCATCGGATCGGAGGAGCGCTCAAAGGCCTTGCCCTCATCGTCCACCCCCAGCAGATAGCGACGCCAGCCGGCCAGAGCCAGCGGAATGGCCTCAAGCCTCTTGGCATCCCCCTCCTTCGCCACATAGGACTTGATGGTCTCACCATAACG
>JAILJR010000060.1 GCA_024694565.1 Butyrivibrio sp.
AGCCTCTGAAACAGAAGGATCAGAAGGAGAAATGTCCACAGAAGAGAAGATGAAAGGGATTGAAAAGGCTCTTGAGGGTCTTGGAAAACTCTTTGATAAGATGGCCGATAAGTCAGAGCATTCTGAAAAGACTTCAGAGCCTGTTTCTGATGAGGATGTTGGACCTGTGGGAGATACTTCATTAAGTGAAGGAGCAGATTTTGATCCAACCAATGATGAGGGACCTGCAGACTGGGACCTTTCATACCTCGAAGATTTAGCTGCAGAAGAGATAGTTGCCGAAACAACCAAAAAGAACATTGTAAAAGCCATGACAAAAAATGCTGATGCTACCAGAAAAGGGAGAACTGACAAGTTTCCTTCTATTCAGAAGTATACAGAGCCTGATAGTGAAGCCATAGACTTGTTCAATCGTGAGCATGAAGAACTCGACAGGATCGCAAGAAGGGTAGTAAAGAACCTGGACAAAGTGATCAAGGAGAGGGAAAAAGGCGACAAGCTTACAGGTCTGTATGCCGGAAAGATGCTTGATGCAGGACATGCATACCGCAGGGATCGAAAGATCTTTGCTAACAAGATTCTTCCGGAGGATGCTCCTGACATGGAAGTATGTGTGCTTGTAGACTGTTCAGGTTCGATGTGCAGTGGAACAAGAATGGAACAGAGCAGGAAGTGTGCCTATATCACATGGAAATTCTGTAAAATTATGGGAATCCCATGTTCAGTATATGGGCATACGACAGATTCATTTCCGGAAAAGCATGTTGTAATGACATGCGTTGCTCACCCGGACAATCTGGATAAGCTGGATGAGAAGAGGATATTCATGCTCAGACCTGAGTATGATAACCGTGATGGATGGGCAGTTAATTTCTGCGCAGAAGCACTCTCAAGGAGCAGCGCTGCATCCAAGATGCTTCTTATCATTTCTGATGGATTACCGGCTGCTATAGGCTATGGTGAAGTATTAGGTAAAAGAGACTGTCAGGAAGTTGTAAAGCGTTATAAGAAAAAGGGAATATCAGTTATCACAGCTGGTATAGATGACTGTGCTGCATCTATAAAGAGTCTTTATGTAGACGGCGTTTCACCAAGAGATGCAGCAAAGTTCCTTGATTATAGCGATATGACACAGCTTCCCAAGGCATTTGCGACCCTGATAAAAAAAGAACTGCTATAGGCAGTTATGGAGGAAAATATGTTTGACGTATTACTAGGATTAACAGCAGCTGTGCGTGCAGCAATAGAATGTGCCAACTGGACTTATGCGAATAGGTACAGTAACAGCCCAAAACCTGAAAATCTTAAAACCGAATATGAGAAGGCCCTTGAGTATTATGCTGCAAGGGGGCAGAAAGAAATGACCCTTTTTGAGGGAGAGAAAGCGATTCCATGGAGTGAAACGCCTTCCCAGAAAAGACACAGGAAATATCTTGAAAGGAAAGCTGAAGAAAGAGTCAGTGCCCGTTACAAAAATGGTAATGGCAAGGAGAAAGACAGTCCCCTTGCCAAATGGGTCATGGACAATGATGAGCTTATTCTTTCTGTATTAAAACCCGGTATACATCTGATACCAGAAAAAGCTATGGAAGGTATGGATTCAGATGAGCTCGCCGAGTGGCTGTTTGTCAAAATTGAATCAGTAGAGTCTGTCGAAAAGGTAAAAGGCGGACTGGAAGTAACAGTACGATGAAAAATCACTGTAAGGAGAGAGAACAATTATGAAAATAAAATATGTTAACTATGAATTTCCAACTGCAGATAAAGAAAACATGAGCTGGAATATAATGACCTTTTATGGGTGTCGTGTTATCAGTATGAATACTGTTGAATATAAGGCAGGCAGAAGGATGAGTATTGAGATAGAAGCTCCTAAGTTCAGGAAAAAGTATTATCTTTATGCATGGTCAGATGCAGGTGTCTTAAATGCGATTGAAAAAGCCGGCTTACAGGTTGGTGACTATATATCATGTCATACAGAGCTTTCTTATTACAAGAATAGTGAAGGAAGGCACTGTGAGGCGTATAAGATAGTAGCAAACGATGCATATGATAGCAAAGTACCTGAAAACGAGCGCTTCTTTAAGTTCATGATCATCAAAAGGGATTCAGTATCAAATAATAGGAATCAGAAGAAAACTTACATGAGTAAGAATGAGCTTCTGAGAAAGATGATAGGTTAATAGCAATTATACCCTCGCAGTAATTGGCGGGGGTATTTTATTGCTGAAAAGTGCGAAATTACGCGATTTAAAATTGACAGAAAGCACACGGTTTGATATTATAATTATAAGTTGACAAAAAACACATGAAAATATTATTTAACAATGAGGAAAAACCAATGGAATTAAAAGACCTTGGATATAAGGGAAAGAAGCTTGAAAAACTGGCAAGTGACAATATAACAACAGTTCCAGAGCTTTTATATAGAGAACCCAGGAAATACCTGCACTTTGACAAAGTGCTTAAGCTTGAGCTTTCACAGGAGGTCCTGGATGCGGCAGCAACAAAGACTCCGGTTGTGTTTGTTGGCAAGGTTATAAGTGTTGTGCTTGATAAGGTTAACGGATCAAACGTATCAGTTACCAAGATAAAAATGGAGGATGAAGAGAACGGATTCAGGCTCTATGTGAATATATTCGGATCATATTACGGCTTTGAGATGTATGAGAGGATGACG
>JAILJR010000078.1 GCA_024694565.1 Butyrivibrio sp.
AAGGAGTGAGAGTATGTTTTGTAGTGCTTGTGGAAAAAAAATCGATGATGATGCAAGATTTTGTCCTTACTGCGGAGCATCTGTAATTACACCTGCTTCATGGTCTTCGGAAAAGCCGAAGATTCAGACGACAGGTTATGAGTCGATGCAACCGCAATACCAGACGCAGCAGCCACAGCCGGCACAGCTGACGAACCAGGCGCAGCAGCCTCAGCCGGCACAGCCAACGAACCAGACGCAGCAGCCACAGCCGGCACAGCCAACGAACCGGACGCAGCAGCCACAGTTCACGCAACCGCCACATCAGTCGCAACAGTCACAGCCGAAAACAGTTCAGAACATCCCCCAAAAGAGTTCTTTCAGCCCGGTGGTAATCGGTCTTGGGGCAGCAATATTCGTTCTTGTCGGAGTCGCCGGATTTTTCGGATACAGGGCTTTTGTGGCATTCAGAGAGGGTAGTGAGCCCGGATTTGTGGATGGTCCTGTATTAGGTCCTGATGATGAACTGGAAGTCCTAAAGCGAGGTTCGGATGATGGTACTTCATCTAATCCGGGGAATGAAGGCGAGTTCGAAGGGGGCACTCCGGAAATATCAGCTAATGTGCAGAATGATGGAAACTTCGGCGTGGATGAAAGCCCTAATGAAATATCAGCGGAAATAAATGGACAGATAACGGGTTCTGAATCATCAGAGGATGGACAGAATACTCAATATGGCAATTCTGGAACACAGACAGCGGAGATATCTGCTACTGACGGTATGGCTTCAAGTACTTCATATAATTATTCAATAGATGAACTTTGCGACATGGCTCTCGATTACTATGAGGCCAAGAAGGGCATCAGACTTGACAAGGCAGAGGGAATAGATAATAATGACGGAACGGTATCAATCCACCTGACCGGAACAGCAAATGGCGTCAACACGAGCATGTGGTACAGGGTAGATATGAACACGGCGACCGGAGTGGATGAATTAAGGGAAACCAAGGTGGATCTCAATGATCACACCGCTGAAATACCGTCCACGCAGGAAAAGACTGATAAGAAGAGCAGCACTTTTTCTGCAGACGATTTTGTCCTTCCCGATTCTTCAACAAGGCTGTACACCAAAGCAGAACTGTCGCATCTCTCCAAGGATGAGTTAAGGCTCGCCCGGAACGAGATCTTTGCAAGACACGGCAGGAAGTTCCGGGATAAAGAGCTGCAGGCCTATTTTAACAGCATGTCCTGGTATAAAGGTGAGTACGAGCCAGAGGAGTTTGACAAAAATCTGAAAGAACGCCTGAATGATACTGAGATTAAGAATCTTGACATTATAAAGGAGCTTGAGAAAAATTGAGCGTACAGAGCGCCATTTGTATGGCGTAATATATTGAGTTGAGAGGCAAAAGCTCGCAAGGCCGGCTGCGGCTGTGCATATTGCACAAGCATCTGAGAGGCCCTATGAGCTCGTCGGTACTTAGGCACCGTATTTTGGTGCCTTAGTACCGCTACGAAGCGAAAGGAGCGAAGGCGTGCCCGAAGTGATTGTACAATATGCACAGCCGCAGCCGGACTGGAGAGCTTTTGCCGGGCAACTCATATATTGATGTTGAGGCCAAATATTGAGTCGTTCGGCAAAGGCTTGCCGGGCGACTCAAATAATTGCAGGAAGGTGCATTAATAGATGGGATTAAAGAAGAGAGTAATTGCTTTAACAGCCTGCCTTGCACTATGCCTTTTTGGCTGCGGGGAAAAGGATGTGGCTGATGAAGCCGAAGTACCACAGGTAGTATTTGAACAACTTGATGAGCGCTCGTCAGGGAATGCCGACAATGTGGCACCCGGAGGGGAGATAGGCTCTGGAAATGAATCCGGAGATGGTACGGATACAGCCGGTGGAGCTGATAATGTTCAGGCGAAAGCCGGCGGTGAGTCCGGTGAAGCTTTTTCTGAAAGCATGGGCACATCAGATCCGACTGCAGCAGCATCTGCGCCGGGAGATGGTCAGACTCAGGAGATTTCCGCAGAAACTGACGGATTGGCTTCCGCAGCTTCAGGAACGGGAGAAAATGCATCAAAAGCAGCTTCAGGAGCACAGATGGCTGATCAGAACGGAGCCAATGCTTCAGCCGTATCTTCAGGAACGGCAGCTGCAGATCAATCAGGTGTAAGTGCATCTGCAGCTTCGGCATCCCAGGCATCAGGTTCCGAACAGACCGGCAACTCATCTGCAGCTACAGCTTCCATGGCATCAGCCTCAGGTCAGGCAGATGCGGATGCAAAGGCAGCATCGGATTCATCAAATGCCCAGGCACCGGCAGCGTCCCCCAAGCCGGCTTCTTCAGCTAATGGACGCCTTGTTGTTATCGATGCAGGTCACCAGTCCAGAGGCAACTCGGAAAAAGAACCCGTAGCTCCGGGGAGCAGTACCATGAAGGCCAAGGTCAGCGGCGGAACAAAGGGCGTTTCCACAGGGGTATACGAATATGAACTGGCCCTGTCGATATCAAAGCAGCTCCAGTCAGAGCTTGAGAGGAGAGGCTACACGGTCATAATGGTAAGGACCACCAATGATGTAAACATCAGTAATTCCGAGAGGGCTGCCATTGCCAACGATGCCGGGGCCAATGCCTTCATCAGGGTTCATGCCAACGGCAGTGAGAATCAATCGGCCAACGGAGCAATGACTATCTGCCAGACAAAGTCCAATCCCTATAATGGCAATTTATACAGTGAGAGCAGAAGACTCTCCGACTGTATCCTTGATGCCTACGTGGCAGAGACCGGTATCAGAAAAGAGAAGGTCTGGGAGACAGACACAATGTCCGGAATCAACTGGGCAACAGTCCCTGTGACCATAATTGAGCTTGGCTACATGACCAACCCGTCAGAGGATCAGAAAATGCAGGATCCTGATTTCCAGACTAAAATGGTAAACGGCATAGCCAACGGTGTTGATGCATATATGCAGTAGGGGTTCAATTCCCTGAATTGTTAAAAAATATGTTGACATACATATTTGATTGTGGTAAATTTTAAATGTTTGGAACGAAAACAAAGCAGAGTGTCCACTCTCACCCCGGATGCGCAGCAGATGGCGGTTAATCGGTTTCCGGATTCGCAATCAGATTGTGCGGATTTTGTGATGACTATTTGTGGATACTCATGCGGGTATCCACTTTTTTATTTGGAGGGCAAGACCATTAGCGAGCTATATATTAATGACCAGATCAGGGCTAAAGAGGTACGTGTAATTGGTATTGAAGGGGATCAGCTTGGAGTGATGTCGATCCAGGATGCAAGGAAGATTGCAGAGGAAGAGGGTGTTGATCTTGTGATGATAGCACCGACAGCCAAGCCTCCTGTGTGCAGAGTTGTAGACTATGGCAAGTTCAAGTATGAGCAGCTGCGCAAGGAGAAGGAAGCAAGGAAGAAACAGAAGACCGTTGAGATCAAGGAGATACGTCTTTCTCCCAACATCGACACAAACGACCTTAACACCAAGGTCAATGCAGCAAGGAAGTTCCTTGAGAAGGGCAACAGGGTTAAGATCACACTCCGTTTCCGCGGACGTGAGATGGCTCACATGGGAGCAAGTGTTCATATCCTTACAGATTTTGCTGAGGCACTTTCAGACGTTGCGGTTGTTGAGAAGCAGCCCAAGGTTGAGGGACGCAGTATGACAATGTTCCTCACTGAAAAGAAGAACTGAGAGACATGCGGATTTATGCCGGCATTCTCACAGCAGAGTTTTCAGGAAATGTGTGTTTGCTGAAAAGCCATACGGATACACATCCTTATGGCCGGATACAAGCAGTTTGGATGTTTGTTTACAAGAGAGTATGATATAGGTCATCAAAGTCAGAATTACATTTGACCTTTTATGTCATATATAGAAAAGATTTTGCAGAATATAGGAGGATTATAGTTATGCAGCAGAAGATGAAAACAAAGAGAGCCGCTGCCAAGAGATTTAAGGTAACCGGCACAGGCAAGCTCATGAGAAACAAAGCGTATAAGCGCCACATCTTAACCAAGAAGTCAACCAAGAGAAAGAGGAATCTTCGTCACGCAGGCCTTGTTGACGCTACAAATGTTAAGACAATGAAGGCTATTCTTCCTTACGCTAACTGATAGTTCGCAGTGGATGTCATTTCACATGTGTTTATGTGACTTGAAAATCCTTATCAGACAGATATCGTTCGTATACTTAAGAAGCGATACCTGTGGAAGAAGACAAGAAGATTCATTTTTGTAAAATAGGTTATGAAAACTTGTAGACCGTCCTAGGGAGGAAAGACATAAGGACTCTTTGAAAAATGTTTTTCCCTGATGCCGGATTCCATCTCAAGCGGTACCCCTTAGGACTAATTTAGGAGGATGATAAAATGGCAAGAGTTAAAGGCGCATTAAATGCCAAGAAAAAGCACAATAGAGTATTAAAGCTCGCAAAGGGCTACAGAGGAGCAAGATCAAAGCAGTACAGAGTAGCCAAGCAGTCAGTTATGAGAGCACTTACTTCTGCATTTGCAGGACGTAAGCAGAGAAAGAGGGATATGAGATCTCTCTGGATCACACGTATCAACGCTGCAGCAAGGATCAACGGCCTTTCATACAGCAACATGATGCACGGCCTCAAGCTCGCAGGAGTTGATATCAACAGAAAGATGCTTGCAGAGCTTGCTGTTAACGATCCTGATGGCTTCAAGTCACTTGCAGAGCTTGCAAAAGAGAAGATTGCATAAGCCGTTACGGATTAAAAAGTTTAGGAAACTTTAATTGAATTTATAGTTTTCAAATTCAATTAAAAATAGTAAAATGTAAGGAGCCTTAAGGTATTAGGGCTCCTTTTAGTTTGGCCTTAAGGTTGAAGTATACAGATATTCAGGAGGTGCGTGATGGCGCTTGAAACATTACAGCCGGTGGAGGTCTTTCATTATTTTGAGGAATTATGCGGGATCCCACATGGCTCCGGAAATTTGAAGAAAATAAGTGACTATTTGGTTTCTTTTGCCGGGGAGCGGGGGCTTGAGGTTATACAGGATGAGGAACTGAATGTGATAATTAAGGCTCCGGGAACCCTGGGGCTTGCGGACAGGGAACCTGTGATATTACAGGGGCATATGGATATGGTGGCAGTTAAGGAGGACGGCGCTGATATCGACATGAACCATGACGGCCTTAAGGTCAGGACGGATGGTAAAGAGATCTGGGCTGAGGGAACCAGCCTTGGAGGAGATGACGGGATAGCAGTAGCTTATTGCCTTGCGCTCCTGGATTCAAAGGATATTCCACATCCACCCCTTGAGGTAGTCATAACCACCAATGAGGAAACGGGGATGTTTGGCGCTTCAGCTATCGACCTGTCCATGCTGAAGGGAAAGAGACTCATCAATATCGATAACGAGGAAGAAGGTGTCTTCATCGTCAGCTGTGCGGGCGGTGCCAGATTTTACTCAGAGCTTCCCATAAAGCGGGAGAAAAGAACCGGAACCAGGGTCAGAGTGAATGTTTCAGGTCTTCTTGGCGGACACTCGGGCGAGATGATCAAAAAGGGAAGGGGCAATGCCTGCATCATTCTGGCCAGGATCCTTCTTGAAGCAAAGGCCGGGATTTCTTTTGATCTCACCAGTATCTTTGGCGGTGTAGCTGACAATGCCATTCCTGGAACTGCATCAGCTGAGGTGCTGCTGGATGATGGAGATGTATGTGCTTTCAGAGAAGCTGTCACCTCATCCGCAAAAGAGATAAGGGGAGAGCTTGAGGGCAAGGATGAGGGACTTGTGGCAGATGTCTCAGAAGTTGAAGCATCAGAGTGCATGGCAATCTGCCGGGACGATACTCTGAAGGTGCTTTCGCTCATTTGTGCAATGCCGGATGGTGTTCAGGCTATGAGTGCTACTGTGGAGGGATTGGTTGAGACCTCCCTCAATATGGGAATACTGAAGACATCAACAGACTTCATAACAATCGAACAATCCGTGCGCAGCAGCGTCTCCTCCTCAAAAGAGTATCTTCTCAGGAAGCTTGAGATTATTGCAAAAGGTTTTGGCGCGAAGACAGCAGTAAGCGGCTCCTATCCGGGCTGGAAGTACAATCCCGATTCGGCTTTGCGCGAGCATATGGTGAAGGTCTATGAGGACATGTACGGCATAAAGCCTACAGTGGAAGCTATTCATGCGGGGCTTGAATGTGGTATCCTTTCAGAAAAGATTCCCGGGCTTGACTGCATCTCCATCGGTCCCGACATGCAGGACATCCACTCCACGAAGGAACGCCTGTCTGTTCAATCTGCTGCAAATGTCTGGAATTACCTAAAGGAAGTTCTCAGTTCAATGTGATGAGCAACGTGCTTTTATATCAGCATATCCCGTCAGAAGGACTGGCGTTTATAGAGGAGGAAAATACATGGAACTTGATAACACGAAGACAAGGCAGAGCATCATGGATGCTGTCATAAGCCAGTTTAATGAAAAAGGTATGAAGTTTACCATGGATGATATTTCCAGGCAGCTTCATATCAGCAAGAAGACAATCTATAAGGAATTCAGTGACAAGGACGAGCTGTTTTTTGCCACCGTAGATTACGGGTTTTCTGCCATAAAGCAAAAAGAGGCGGAGATACTCTCTGACGATTCACTTGATCTTATAGAGAAAATTTCCAGGGTGATAGTATGCCTTCCTGACAATTACAAGAATATTGATTTCAGAAGGATATATCAGCTTCGGGATAAGTATCCGAATGTTTACTCCAGGGTGGCCACAAGGATCGAGACTGACTGGGATGAGACTGAGAAGCTCCTTCGGCAGGCGATGGATGAGGGACTGCTCAAGAATGTCCCTATACCTGTCATCAAACTGACAATTGAGGGAGCAATTGAGAAATTCCTTAGTACGGATACGCTGGCAGAGACCAATATAAGCTATAAGGATGCGCTGAACCATATGATTGATGCGATCATAAACGGGATCAGGGCTAAGTGAAGCATATTTAACTCAGGAGGGTTATCATGATATATGCTAATGGAAAGATTTTTCTTCTTCAGACCAGGAATGTTTCTTACATGTTCAGAAAGATGGAGACCGGGCATCTGGAGCACCTGCATTTTGGCGGTTCGCTGATCTCTGAAAAGATGTATGAGAGGATCAGGGGAGAGATTGACCTGGAATCAAAGGACAAGGAAAAAATAGCTGCAATTGCCGGGGCGATTGCACCAAAGCACTATTTTGCAGGCGGCAATATGAATGGGTACTCGGCGGAATTCCCTGGTGTATCCATGGAAATTATGGGGCTTGAGGCACCGGGCTTTGGAAAAGGTGATATAAGGGATCCGCTGATTGAGCTTTCCTATGCAAACGGTTCTGCTACGGTGGACTTTGTCTTTGAAGATTATGATGAAAAGAAAGGAAAGGCAGAGCTGGCAGACCTGCCCTCCTCCTATGATGACACCGGACTATGTGAACAGCTCATAGTAAAGCTTCGGGACAAGGAATACAATGTAAGGCTTGACCTTATATATTCGGTCTTTCCTGACTGTGACGTTATAACAAGAAGTGCAGTTCTTTACAATGAGTCAAAGGATGCAGTCAGAATTGAAAGACTTCTGAGCAACTGCATTGATTTCTATGAACCTGAGTTTAAGTTCACCTCGTTCCATGGCAGATGGGCCTATGAGATGGGAAAGACGGAATGTATATGCAGGGCAGGCAAGGTTGTCTGTGAGGAGCTTGCAGCCGGCGAGTCAGGCTCCAGATCCAATCCCTTCGTCATGATATCAAAGCCCGGGACCACAGAGGAACATGGGGACGCCTATGGCTTTAACCTGATCTACAGCGGCAATCACTACGAGGCCCTTTCGTCCAACGGCTGCAGTATGAGCAGATTTGTGCAGGGGATACAGCCAACCGGCTTTAACTGGCTGCTGTCTTCGGGGGAGAGGTTTGAAGCTCCTGAAGCAGTGATGACATATTCATCTGACGGCTACAACGGCATGAGTAAAAACATGCACGGCTTTGTCAGAAAACATGTTGTAAGGGGAACCTGGCGGGACAGGGAGAGGCCTGTTCTGATAAACAGCTGGGAGGCAAATTACTTCGATTTCACCCAGAACTCGCTCCTGTCGCTTGCGAAGGAGGCAAAGAAATGCGGAATTGAGCTCTTCGTGATGGATGACGGCTGGTTTGGCGAACGAAATGATGACCACCGCTCACTCGGTGACTGGTATGAAAACAAGGAAAAGCTTCCGGGCGGAATAAAAGAGCTGGCTGAGAGGATAGAGGGAATCGGTCTTAAATTCGGTCTCTGGGTTGAACCGGAGATGGTAAACAGGAACAGCGATCTCTACAGAGCACATCCGGACTGGGCGGTGGAGGTTGCGGGACACTCACATTCTGAGGGCAGGAATCAGATGAACCTTGACCTCACAAGGACAGAGGTTCAGGACTACATTATTGAATCCATGAAAAAAGTCTTTTCCGCCGGAAAAGTTGCTTATGTAAAGTGGGATATGAACAGGATCTTCTCTGACAGATATTCGGGTGCTCTTTCTCCGGACAGGCAGGGCGAGTTCCAGCACCGCTATTATATCGGTCTGTACAGGATTCTTAAGGAGCTGATGGCAGCGTTCCCGAATATTCTGTTTGAGGGGTGCTCTGCGGGCGGCAACAGGTTTGATCTCGGGATGCTGAGCTTCTTCCCGCAGATATGGGCAAGCGATGATACAGATGCCTTCTGCAGGCTTGATATTCAGAGAGGCTACAGCTACGGATATCCTGCAAGCACTATCGGCGCACATGTTTCTGCTGTTCCAAACCATCAGACACTGATGCAAAGTACACTTGAGACCAGGTTTGCGGTCGCAGCCGCAGGGTGTCTTGGATATGAGCTCAATCTCTGTGATATCAATGATTCAGAACTGGAGCGGATAGCGGATCAGATCGATTTTTATAAAAAGCACAGAACGCTCTTTCAGTTTGGTGATTATTACAGACTCCCTGACAGCGGTTACCTCATCGTATCGCAGGACAAAAAGAAGGCGGTTGCTTTTGCCATTGAGAGAAATGCAACACCAAATAATGACTACAGGTGCATAAGGTCAGGCGGACTTGATGAAGATGCCGTATATACAGTCGAGAACAGGATTGTTCCATATTCCATAAAAGACCTTGGCTCTCTTATAAATACTGTCACTCCTTTCCATGTAAAGCAGGACGGCATAGTGCACAACATCATTGACTGGCTTAAGGATGTAAAGAGTGAGAAGCAGGTAGAGACACTGACCGGTGCTGCCTTCAGGAGCAGGGGGCTTAGCCTTAATGCAAGCTTTGCAGGCACCGGCTACGATGACAATACCAGGATAATGCGAACCGGTGACACAAGGCTTTACATATTCAGAAAGCTTTCAGATTAAATAAAAAAACCTGACACAAAACCGTTGGGATTTGTATCGGGTTTTTTATTGCAATTCGTGAAAAAAGCTCGCCAGGCCAGCTTTTGTCGGACAACTCAAAACATGATGTTGAGGTCAAAAGACACTGTGTCTTCATGGCTGTGCATATTGTACAATCACTTCGGACACGCTTTCGCTCCTGCTCGCTGGTAGCGGTACTAAGAGGCCCTGGCGCGGTATTTGGAAATTCAGACGAGTAAATTGTTCAGGTTGTTATGATACAGCTCGTAACGTCAATCAGTCGCTGTAGCTTGTGTCCATGTTGGCGAGGATGCGGTAGTCGGGGTAGAGCTTCTGAATCTCATCAAGGGTCTCCTTGAAGAGCTCATTTCTGTTGGGGACAAAGTCTACTACAAGGTCAAAGCGCATCTCTTTTTTCTCAAAGTCAACAAAGAAGCCATGCATCTGGAGAATGTGATCCTTACCGGCAATGATCTTTGCAATGGCACTTCGCATTGAAGTTATATTGTCATCCTTGGTGTTAACGGAATAGATACCGATTGAGATGATCATTATGTTGTGCTCTTCAAAAACCCGGTCCTGTATCTGCCTTGTGATCTCATCGATCCTGTCTGCCGTGTAGGTGTCAGGAATCTCGATGTGAACCGAAGCCATGACCCTGTCAGGACCATAGTCTGAAAAGATGAGGTCGTATGCCCCCTGAACTCCCTCGATGGAAGTGATCGTCTTTTTTACACCCTTTGAAACCTCCGGATCAATACGCTCACCCAGGATCTCGCTGATAGTTTCACGAAGCATCTCCAGAGCAGATTTGATCATCACAATTGAAATGATAACTCCCAGATATGCCTCCACTGAAAGACCGGTGGCTATGTATATTAGGGCAGCCACGAGTGTCGAGGCGGATATGATGGAGTCAAACCTCGCGTCCGTTCCGGAAGCAATGAGAGACTCTGAATTAATTCTTTTCCCGGTATTGATAAAGAACTGTCCAAGCAGGAGCTTTACTACAACTGCAACTCCGACAATGATCAGCGTGACCGGTGTATAATTGGCAGGCTCCGGGTGAAGGATCGACTTGCCCGATTCAATCAGAGATGTAAGACCCGCATAAAGCACAATGACCGAGATGACCATGGCACTGAGATATTCAATCCTTCCATATCCATACGGGTGCTTTTTGTCAGGAGCCTTCCCTGCCAGGGTTGTCCCGACTATAGTGATGACAGACGACAGTGCGTCGCTTAAGTTGTTGACTGCATCCAGTACAATGGCAATAGAGCCGGATAAAAGTCCCACGACCATCTTAAATCCGGCCAGCAGAATATTCACCACGATTCCTATGATGCTGGTCCTGATAATAGTTTTACTTCGTTCCTTTACAGCTGATTCAGCCATACCCATTTCCTCCGTAGTCAATTAAGTAAGCATTGCAAAGCATTTGTCATGCCAGCCTGGCAAATGAATAATAAAACGGCAGCCGTAACTTGTAACGCCCGCTCCCATGACTATATCACAAAAGCGTCCATTTGTGTTAATATAAGTATAAGTATGAGATTGACGGGCGTTCTTTGGGCTACAATTCAGTTGTCAGCCTGGGCAGACTTACACTTGCGGCGGTCTGCCCGGGGTGACATCTGAATGTAACCTCTTTTGCCCGATGTCTCATAACTATGGAGTGAGGGGATGCAGTCGGGATTTATTCCTGGCTAAAACGGGAATTGGAGAAGGTATGGCGGTTGGAAATTTTGATACCATCAACAGAATATTTGATACCTTTGCGGTTACGTCACGAAGTCGTTATGTCTATGTGCACGATATGGAGAAGAACATCTCCAGGTGGTCAAAAAATGCAGTGGACTACTTCGGGCTGACCGGGGAGTATGTCTTTAATGCAAGGTCTGTGTGGGAGACAAGGATACACCCTGATGACAGGGATAAGTACAAGGACTACCTTGAGGTGGTATATTCCGGGAAAAAGACTGAGCCCAATTTTGAGTACAGAGCCAAGAACAAAAACGGAGAGTATGTCATATGCGCTGCCAGAGGAGTAGTCATCAAGGACTATGCAGGCAGGCCTGTCTTTTATGCATGCTCAATTATCAATAAGGGAATTGTGGACAACAGCGACCCCACTACACAGCTTCCCAACCAGTATGAGATGCTCAATTATATGAGGCAGCTCAAGGCTATTCAGAAGTCCTACTCAATCCTTATGATAAACTTTCAGGATTTTTCAGACATAAACAGAAGATACGGCTACGCCATCGGCAACAGTATACTGAAGACAACTTCCCTGAGGTTCATTCAGGAGGGGAGAAATACGGGCAAGGCATTCAGGGGAGAGGGCACTACCCTGGCCTACATCTCGGATGCCATGACCATAGATGATGTTAAAAAGTTCTATGGCAGAATGAGGTCTTTTACAAGGGAAGGCGTGGTGATCGACGGCAAGAAGATCACAGCGGAGATAGCCGGCGGCGTTATCCTTGCGACGGACTACAATGTCGATGAACATTCCATATACAACAGTGCCAAATATGCACTGGATTATTCCAAGACACAAAAACACGGAAATCTCATCATCTTCCACAATGACGAGCTTGATAACAACAAGAGCAGTCTGGAGCTTGTGGATGAAGTGAGAAAGAGCGTGCTGAATGGCTTTGAGGGCTTTTACCTTGAGTATCAGCCGGTGGTGTCTGCTGCAAACGGGCGACTCGTGGGAATGGATGTGCTGCTTCGCTGGCGCAAGGCCCCTTACGGCAGTGTGTCACCTGCGGAGTTTGTTCCCTGGCTTGAGCAGGATCCGGTTTTTTACACCCTTGGGAACTGGGTTCTTGAGAGCGCCCTCAAGGATGCGCTGGAGATAAGAAAGACCATCAGGGATTT
>JAILJR010000089.1 GCA_024694565.1 Butyrivibrio sp.
ATGTCTGAATAAATGGTTTTCTCAAAAACTATTGTCCAGGAAGAGGGTTTACTAATTGTCAATGTCCAAAAATAAGGGTAACTCAAAAACTCGTTGTCTATTCTATAGGGTATATTTTATTCACTTAAAATATTTAAGTCAAAAAAAGAAAAAAGCCGAACTTTTGACTTTTTTCTCTTCTATCTTAAAAGATTTTTCATGTTTCACTTAAACCGACAACGACAAGAGCCTTTTTCTTTACACGATAGCTGTATACACGCATACAACTATTCATTAAATTGGTGTTTTGCGCAGAGTTGTATGTATATACATATACATGTCCTATCCCGTAGCCCTAACAGCAAGCGGTAACACTTTGTGTTGCAAATGTGATACAATGTGTTATTATTATCTTACGAGGGAGGTGGTGTTTATGTCAGCTACTATGATTAAAGATACAAATTTTAACATGCGAATGAACAAGCAAAAGAAAACGGATCTTGAAGAGTTATATGGAAATCTTGGCATGACACTTGCTGAGGCTGTAAATATTTTCTTTGAAAAGTCTCTTATGGAGGGTGGCATTCCTTTTGATGTTAGGATGCCTAAGTATAACAAAGAAACAATCTCTGCCATAAATGAGGCTAAAGATATTATGTCAGGAAAGGTTGAGGCCAAGTCATATGGCTCCGCCAAAGAGCTGTTTGATGAGCTTGATGAGCAATGAATAATTACAAATACAGCTTAAAACATACTACAAAATTTAAAAAAGACTACAAGCTCGCAAAGAAGCGCGGTCTTAACTTGAGATTGCTTGAACATGTCATTGACGAACTACTTCAAGGGCATACATTAGATGCAAAATATCTTGATCATCCTCTACATGGAGATTATGAAGGATTTAATGAATGTCACATACAACCGGACTGGCTCTTGATCTATGGAAAAAATGAGGACACCCTCATTCTTACAGCTGTCAGAACAGGCACACATTCGGATTTATTCAATAATTTCTAATTCATAAACAGATATTTTATATAGCTTTATACATAACTATAATTATACGTGTAGGTATATGGGTATAGAGGAAGGCCTGCCCCAGTTTGGTGCAGACCTGTCGGTTTAAGTGAAATCTGAAAAATCCTTTAAGTGAGAAGAGAAAAAAGTCAAACGTTCGGCTTTTTTCTTTTTTTGGCTTAAATATTTTAAGTAAAAAATGTATAAAAGCCGAATGTTTTAAATGACTTTTGAAAAAAGCCGAATGTTTTAAGTGAAATCTGTATATATGCCGAACATTTCATGGAGCACAATATAATATGTCTTAATCTATAAACAATCATCCAAACAGTTTTCCGGCTGCTTCAGCAGCAGCATCAATTCTAGCTTTTTTATCTGAAATGTAGTGTTTGGAAGTATCAATTGTACTGTGATGAAGCGCATCCTTGATCGCATAGATATCCTTCGTTTCTGAGTATACTTTGGTTGCGAAAGTCGCACGCATTTTGTGAGGTGAAATATTGTCGGGAAGCCCAGCTTTTTCACAGTATTTCTCAAGCATTTTCTGAATTGCATTTACAGACATACGGGTTCCTCTGGTCGAGATAAAAAGCGCATTTTCTTTTGAGGATCCCACTAGCCGGTGTCCTGATTCTAATAAATAGTCAGTTATAGCATTATAAACAGGTTCAATCACCCGCACTTTATTCTCATCGCCGCCTTTTCTGACAATCCGAAGATAACGCTTTTTTTCATCAGTTTTATCTATGTCGGAAACGTTCAATCCAACAAGTTCTGAAATACGCATGCCGGTTCCAAGCAAAGTCATCATAATTGCCAGATCCCTTGAAACCATTCGTTCATTGTATCTTACTGCATGTTCAGACATTTTATCCTGACTTTTGATAGCATTTAAAAGAGCCGTCACTTGAGAATCCGAGAGCTTTATTACGTCATGAGCTTTAATCTTTGGACCTTCTGTTAGGGCTGTCGGATTTTTCATTATCATTTCACTGCCAAGATAATATGTATAAATGGTTTTGAGTACAGAGAGCTTTCTGCATTTTGCATTGTTGGAAAGATCTTTTCCGTTTTCAGACTTTGCAATGTAGGATTCGATATTATTCTGGCGCAGTTTTTCCAGATCAGTCACTTCAAGGTGTTTTATCGAGTCTTTTTTTTGTTATTACCATAACAAAACGCAGGAATACATTTATTTCGTACATATATCCAAGAATTGTGTTTGTTGAACGTCCTTTTACAAGTTGATATGCTAATGCAGAAATCTCGGCTTTTTTCAGTTTTTACTTAAAAAGTGCGGCTTTTTCAAAAGTTCCTTAAAAAGTTCGGCATTTATACATTTTCGTCTTTAAATATTTAAGCAAGATTGTCATTTTTGAAAAAATCAAAAAAAGAGAAAGCCCATGATTACAGACTTTCTCAATAATGTTCATTTTTCAATTTTGGCTTAATCTGACACCTGGTCTGGTGCAGACCTTAGCTATAATAATGCTTTAATCAGTCTCAGTTGGTTTTCTGACGTTATCCTTGTCCTCTATGTAATCCAGTACTCCCAGCATCGTGGAATATGCCAGCGCATATTCCCTATCGCCGAGAGTCCTATATTTCTGGGCAGTCTTTTCCATAAGGGCAATGGCATTTTCCCAGTCCTCGTCAGTCATCTCTTTGCCAGGCTTAGTAAGCGTCTTTGAAAAAGACCACAGGTCATTGCTTATATTGTAAAAGAGTCGTTGCTGTTCCATCTTTTCACTCCAGAAAAATTATCACTTGTTTTTGTCTCCATTTACCATTATTATGTATTCACTAACGCTCAGATGGAAGGAGAAGTTGTATGCGAGAACTGACTGCTGAAGAAAAACACGAATATGACCACATAATCCTTGGCGCCAGGCAGATGCGCATAACAGAACTCATCGGTGATGATTCTGAACCTATAGATACTCTCCCAACTTTTCCTGACGAAACCGATTCAAATATAATCTTCACACAGATGGAACTATTCAAATAAAAATAAATAGATAATAAAGGGCAGCTCCCGCTGGTCATCAGTGATCAGATAAGGAGCTGTCTCTTTTTTGTATTTACATAATATCAGTTATGAGGGATTCAAGGCGATCTCTGGATACTTGTGCTCATATGTGATTCCGTTTGCTTCATATCTTACTATATAGAACCACCCGCCGGGTGTTGAATCCCTTGAGATTATGGTCCCGATAACCGTTGTCACCCCGCCATTTTCATTGCCAAATTTAAGCGACACCTGGTCTCCCACTTCATATTTAGAGTCTTCCGACTCTCCCCATCCGCCTGTTGCCTTTGCCATCATCTCGTCATTAAGTTCCATGTTCCTGTTCTCTGTCATTTATGTTTCCTCCATCTTTGTGTTCTATGGTTCGTCCTTTGGTTATCTCTGGCCTTCAGCCTGATCTTCATTATTGTCCCTGAGCATTGATACGATCGTTATGAGGACTCCTCCTGCAGGAAGAGCAAGCCATGCATATTCATATGTGTGCATTACTGTTCCGATCATAAGCATTGTGAAAACTGATGCTGCGCTGATTACTGCTGTAAGATTCTTTTTATTCATTATGTTGGCCCTCCATTTAAGTGCTTTGTTATTGTTTTGTTGTCTCTTTATACGCAGGGGCATTTTCCTGTGTCAGCGTCTTTGCGTATTCGGTCGTTTTTCATGCGCATCTGGTATCTGGGCACAAAAAATGCAGACCATGACTGGCCTGCAAGTTATGGATTATTCAGTTGCCTGACCGGTAACGTCCCCTCTTTCCTGCGCCGTGCTGGCACAGGAAAGGATTGTTCCTGTATGGATATTTGGGATCCATCATTTGCTTTCGTTTATATGTATCATCATAGGAGGTTAAGCCCTTCCACATCAGTATCCACGTCGATGACGGCTCCGTCGGATATCCTTACGTCGTAGCTATACTCAATACCCTTTACAATAAACTCGACATCATATACTGCTACGCCGTCCTCAGTATCATATTGTACTACTGCGTTCTTTACATCCTTATCGGTAAAGCCTGCATCTTTCATAGCAATCTGTTTTGCCTGCTCAGCGGTGATATTATTTGCTGCACATGCTGTAAGGGGTGATGCTGAGAGGATAAAAAGTGCTGATGCTCCAAGTGCTGTTAATGTTCTTGCGATAGTGTTCTTCATAATGTTCTTCTCCTTTGCTCTTCTGCTTTCGCAGGTGTTTTGTTTTTGTTGAATACATCATAGCAAAGGTTCTGTCACAGAACTGTCACCTGGTATTTTTTATATATCGATATTTGTATATACTTAATCTGTTCCCGCGGATTTTGAAGTCTTATCCTGGGCTTTTGGTGGGCTGTCACCCTTATCCTGACCTTTGGACGAGCCTTTTGCACCTGAGGCTGGCTTGTTCATCAGATCGTCCATATTCATCCGGATCTGCTTAGCGTCTTTTGTCAGGCGGTCGTATTCTCTTTTTTCCTTATCAGTCAGTGTTCTTGCCATATCATTTTCCCTGGTTAAGTACAATCATGCATGTTCCCTGAGTTTATCAAGTCAAACTATTCCTACTATTTTCTTATAGCAATAAAGCGTTGCCCGCACATCCTCCAGGCTGTCGTGAGCATTGAATTTATACCCATAATAGTCAGCACATGTGGTGAGTTTCTTCCACTTATATGCGCCATAATGGTTACTCCACTCTCCATAAATAGGAGCAAACGCGAGCATTACGTCAAATGACGGGATATCCTTGAATTCTATACCGGCAGCTGACAGAAATCCGATGTCAAATCTGCCGTTGTACGTGATCAGCTCGCTGGCATTGTCAAATATCTTCTGTATGTCCTCTTTGACATCTGAGAAGCAGGGTGCGTCCGACACCATTTCCGGACTGATACCATTAACGCGCTGGGCATCCGGCCACGTCTTTTTTCTTGTAGGCTTTAAGTATGTATTCATCAGAATATTTCCCATCTCATCGATTGCTGAAAACTGCAGTATCTCATCGAAGCCAGCAACTAGACCCGTGGTCTCTACATCAAAAACGACTTTCATGATCTCTCTTTCAAACATAGGTATTTTGATTAAAGTCTTATAGTCAGTTTCCCTACTCGGGAAGACCATAGTAAAATTGTAGCATTCAAATTTTAAAATTTTATAAACAAAGCCTCTCAAAACGACTTATTTTTCAAGCAAAAGGCTCCATCTTGAACCCGGGCATACAAGCCACTTTTAGAGGGTAATATGTCCCAACATCAGTGCTGATGCGCATTTCTGAATTTAATAAAGCTTTTAGGAACCTGTCCCATCTAATACACATTTTGAGGATATGATATTAAGAAATAATGAATCAGCTGGCTGTTATGGGTGGAAGAATGGAAAAATCTATAACCTACAACATATCTCCTGAGGAGGTTACGTATATTCAGGATCATACTTTCAATTTTCTTTATGAAAAGACCCTGTACTGGCTCTTTTCTGAGCGGATGCCCTTTCTCTGTCCTTTCCTTAAACGGAAGAAAAAGGAGCGCGTTGCGCTGGAGGAACTGCTTGAATACTGCCGAAACCACCAGATCGAGATCTATCCCATGACAATAAGACGCAACAGGCTCCTAACCGACATTGCTGCCTGTTATGAGATGCTTCAGATGAAAAGAAAGGGGCTCTTAATTTTTTCCCGCAGTCCTCTCGGAACTCTAATATATCCCTCATTTTCACTCCATAAAGAAATCTGCCTGAAGTTATAATAATTTGATTTTCCAAGCCTCTTAATCTCATAATATTTCGGATTATCTATTGTTGATAAACCTTTTATCTGATTTTGAAGCCTAACCAGAAGATTCAGTGAATCAACGTATACTCCATCATCCAAAATCACATGTATTTCATTGCCGACAACATCTGCAGAATTAAATGCATCATCTTTTTTTCCATGGCCTTAACAGTCCGTCTGCATATTTAGTATGCGTTTCAGCCTGCTGCTTATCAATATTCCACTTCTGTAAAAAAGACATGATCTCATTCTCAGATATTTTCTTAACTCTGCTCAATTTATCCCATTGATCAGGATATGCATTCCAATTTTCATCGATAAATGCGCTATTTCTATGTTGTAATGCTCTCCCCTGTAAAGGCAGCGCCACAAGATTACCTATTTTGCTTAGTACATCCTGAGATGGATACATTCTGTCATAATACTTAAAAGAAGGCATACATAATGTACCGACTACTTTTTATCTTCCGATTTTCCGCTCTAAGTCCCTAGAAGGTGGAGCGTTATGCTGGAAATTATTTTATGACCCAAAACCCTGCTTGTAGATATGATGACCACAGCAGGTTAACAGACCTGAATCCACACTTTTTCAACAATTCAATGTGCTTCTCTATTGTGATCGGGAAAACTTCAACTCCACGACTTTTAATATGCATCTGCACATCTTTTGATGAATTACCATTCTCTTCAAGAAATCTGGCCCAGCGCCTTAATGCTATAGCATCGCTTTCATCGGTAGCCATCCTGATATTCTCGAAAGTCATGAATACTCCACCATCCTTCAGGGCTTTGTAACAGTTTGTAACTGTAAGTTCTCTTCCATCCTCATCAAAATAGTGATGACTCTGTATCGCCGTTACCACGTCAAATTCATTATCAAATTCAAGCTTATCAGAACGAGTATTCATAAATCTGACTTCCCGATCACATTTAGTGTCTTTTCAGACAACTTATGAATAATCACACCCTTTTTCAGACAAAATAAAAAGCCACTTTGAAGCAATTAGTGCCTCAAAATGGCCGGATATCACTTTAAACTATGCCATCACCACCATTTCTGGCTGCTGTGTCTTCCTCAGAAATATATTCGCGGATAGCCTTTGCAACAAATGTGATGGCAAAATCCCCTGCGATTAAAGAGTCCTGTCAGTTCATCAGTGAGGTTCCGATCAATGACCGGAACCTCCCATATTTTGTGGTTCTTCGTGATTACCATTGTGATCTTCATTTCCCGGAGGTTCTGGTGGTGCGTTTTCATTTATGTTGTCATCACCAGAATTATGGTCCTGACCGGGATCATTATTATCATCCGGATTCCCTTCACTACCGGGAGTGTCGATTTTGTCAGGCATTGTATTAATATCCGGCTCCGGTGGATTGTCATGATCCACAGACTTATCGGGGATATCGTCCCTCTGATTGCCATGATCCACAGACTTATCTGGAATATCGTTCCCCTCCTGGCCAATCCCCTGGTCAGGTTTTGGCGGAGGCTGCACTGCGTTGTTGTCCCTTGCGCCACCTTCAGACTGTTTTCCGGCATTCTCCTTTACATCTGGTTTTGAAGCAGGTGATTTATTATCTTCTTTCGTTTCTTTCATGGGCGCAGGTTTATCAGTGTTTTCCTTATTATCTGTTTCAGGCTGTTGGTTCTGCTCCCTCTGCTGTGTTTCATTTTCATTGCTGCCGCGATTGATATCAGTTGGATTTTCCCTGTTATTTTCTTCCTGTCCCTGATTTTTATCCTGAGTCCCCTGAGGCTTCTCTTCGATGCTCTTTTCTTTTTCTGTTCCTTCATCAATTACAGGCGCGGATTCTTTTTCGATTCCGCCTTTATCTTTTACCGGAGCCGGGTTTTCTTTCCCGGAAAAATCAAGATTTACATGTGCGCGATTCTGGCTTTCATTCCAGTTGTCTGTTGCCATGGTCAGTTCATTGATGACTGCTGTTACCTTGCTCTCCCCAAGGAAGCTGTTTACTTCCACCGTGGCTGATACGTACGTTTCTCCATCCGTCTCATCATTCAGATTCTCTACACTTTCGAGTACCTTTTCATAAGCCATGGAAAGCTTTGAGAAAAAAAGCCCCGTATATACACCTGATACTTCATTATCCCCGGCGTTTATTCCCACCACTCTGTCAAATACGTTCATCGAAAGCTCAACAGATGCATCTCCGCCTAGAGAAACTGTATATGCTGTTGCTGCGTTTGCAAAATTCATCCCGATAAAAAGGAGCATCACTGCTGCAACTGCAATGAATTTGTCAAATCTGAGTGATTTGAAAACATTATCAATCACTCTGGGGCGTTTCTTAGCTGCATAGTCTATTTCTTTTCCGTTCTCTTTGGATAACACCTTTAATGCTGCTTCCGGTGACGTTTCTTCTCCGATATCAAAAACCTCTTCAGCTACCTCCAGAATCTGCCCCACCTCATAGCCGTTATTATCTATATACCCGAAATGTCCGCCACTTCCTGCAACAGCTGCTTTATTCTCTTTTATTGCAATAACTACTGCTCTCATTATCAATTCCCCAGCGATATATACTCGCTAATACCATTGTAATCTCCTGCCCTGACCAGTGCCGCAGCTATAAGATATTTCCTGTATCTGTCCGCCAGCTTGCGGCTTTCTCCGGATCTTTTTACCATTTCCTTCATTGGGAGATTCTTAGTCCTTTTAAGCTCCCCGGTAAGAGGCGGTGGTGTAAAAAAACTCTTCAGAAGGCTGATGCAGCCTGCTCTTGTCTTTGCTGATTTCGGAGCCAGTGTCGGAAGATCAAATAAGTCTATCCCATACTCAGAAAGCTCCTGCGTAAGTGCCTCGATCTCATCTTTTAGACTGTTATCCACATAGCTTGCGGTCTTATTCATTACCTGCCTGCTTATGGATATGGAGGCATCGCTCTCGTCATCCGGAAGATCTCCTGAAAAAGTCTCAGGTGCTACGGATAATTCAATCTCTCTTCCTGAATTTGCACGCACATTGTCGATGATGCGCCTTTTGATAACAAGTGCTGCATAGTTCCAAAAGGCCCCCTTGTCATCGTCAAAAGAATCGATCGCCTCTGAAACAGCCAGCAACGCAATGCTGTACTCCTCATCACTGTCGCTGACTGTTCTCTTAAGTATGCGGGCCGTGAGATGAAGGATGTGATCCTGCTCCTCGTAGAGAAATCTCTCCTTTTTTTCCCGGTCTTTTCCTGCATCGAGTGCTCTTAAGTTGTCCCTTGTTTTCTGATTTTCAATACTCCGATTATAACACACGATTTAGTATGCTGAATATGCAAGCCCATTGATATACAGCTTGTAATCGCCAAATTCAACATTATCAAGACTTCCTTCAAAACTGTCTATGTATGTATCTCCTGTGAGGGTCCAGGTCGAGTCTGATGAAAGGCTCACACTGACTGAACCCGATGCTCCATCAGAGTTGATCGAACCAGTATATGATGAACCGGAGCCGATATTAAGCGTAAGGCTTGAGCTATCGTCAACTATTATATCTCCTTCAGCTGTCTGGTCTGTGAGGTTGACTGTTGCATTTCCTCCATTCTTTCCGCTTGTACCCCAGCTGTCAGCAGAAATATCAAGAAGAACATCACTGTCATCAGCATAGTTGAGTGTAACATTTGTCAGGTCTATGGTTGTTGTAACATTTGTGACATGGAACATTGAGCCTGTAAGTGCAGTAAGACTTCCACCACTCATGACAAACTCCGAAGCTCCTTCCTGTGCATCACCTGACATGGACTGGTAGATAAGCACGTTGGTAGCTGTTGTTGACTGTCCATTGAGTATTGAGTTGTTTCCCGTAAGGTCGGAATCGGTGATTGTAACTGAATTCCCTCCTTCTATTACAACTGCCTCTGATGTGCTGGCAGAAAGTGTTGAACCACTTACTGAAATGTCAGCTGTCGAATATATGGCTGGGGAACCAACTCCTGAGGTTGTACCTGTGCTGTCTGTCACATCAACGGTTCCACCACCCCTGTCTGACCTGATCGCTGCTGAAGAGTTTCCTGCGGTAGAAATACTGGCATTGCTGGCTATAAGTGTCGCTCCTCCAGTGGTCATCAGGCCTCCTGAATTATTACCTGTAGTAGTTATTGTGGAATCTGAGATCTTAACCGTCGTATTCTCTCCATAGCTGAATACACCATTTGCATGGGCGCCATCTGTCACTATCTCTGACCCTGTAATCGTAAGAGTTGCTCCGTTATCAGCCAGGATACCTGCATTTATTCCATAGAAATCTGAGTCTTCACCGCTGCTGTCACCGGTTTTGCTGACAGTGATATTACTCAGAGTCACCTTGCTTCCGTCGACAAGAATTGCATTCTCCTCATCCTTCGTTGATGTATATGTCTGCCCATTTGCATCAGTTGTCACTGTCGAAGCCGCTGTATAGCTCGTCGGAGCACTGCTGTTGCCTCCCGGCATTCCGTTCTGGCCGTTCATCTGCTGACCTGGCATTCCCATTTGGTTCTGACCAGTCTGCTGCTGACCGTTCATCTGCTGACCCGGCATTCCCATTTGGTTCTGACCAGTCTGCTGCTGACCGTTCATCTGCTGACCCGGCATTCCCATTGTGTTCTGACCAGTCTGCTGCTGGCCGTTCATCTGCTGACCCGGCATTCCCATTGTGTTCTGACCAGTCTGCTGCTGGCCTGGCATTCCCATTGTATTCTGACCAGTCTGTTGCTGACCATTCATCTGCTGGCCCGGCATTCCCATTTGGTTCTGACCAGTCTGCTGCTGACCATTCATCTGCTGGCCCGGCATTCCCATTTGGTTCTGACCAGTCTGCTGTTGACCGTTCATCTACTGACCCGGCATTCCCATTGGACTTTGGTTATTCTGCTGTTGTCCGTTCATCTGCTGATCCGGCATTCCCATCTGACCCTGATTATTCTGCTGCTGCTTATTCATCTGCTGGTCTGGCATTCCCATTGGACTTTGAATATTCTGCTCTGGTACACCGCCCTGGTCAGAATTAAAAGGTGCTTCCGGCGCTCCTCCCTGCACGAATTCAAGAGGTGTTTCCGGTGCTCCACCCTGCTCAAATTCAAATGGTGCCTGGGGTGCTCCACCCTGCTCAAACTCAGAGGGGGCTTCTGGTGCTTCACCCTGCTCAAATTCAAAGGGTGCATCTGATGGACCAAAGTCCTCATGCTGCCCAAACTCCATTTCCTGTGCCGGCGGTTCCATTCCTCCCATATCAAAGTCCGGTCCCGCTGCCAAAGCCGTGAGGCTTGCTCCTGTAACCATTGTTGCCATAATTCCTGCTGCTACTAATTTCTTGTACATCATAACCTTATCTCCCTTCATCAAAAGTTTTTATCCTTATGATGTATAATTCGAAATCATAATCAAAAATTCAGGGGTGGGTCAGAAAAAATATTGAATTTCTCTTTTTCTGTTGTCACTGATCACTTATCTAAAATAAGGAAGAAACTCATTTAAAAAATTTTTCAAAGATTTTTTAATCTACCCCAATTTTTATCCAACTGTTTACGAATTAAGTATTATCAGAAAACTTCAATTAACAGACTAGGAGGTACTTTTGAAATGAAGAAAAGATCATTGCAGCAATGATGGCTGCTGTACTTTCATTATCCATGAATGGTATCACAGCCTTTGCACAGACAGATGTCGATCTCACAAGCCATAGTGGAATGCTAAGGATCACAGAGGGTGGTACCTATATTCTCCAGGGAAAGCTTTCCGGCAGTGTATACGTTGATGCCGGCAATAATGACGTGGAGCTCATTCTTGACGGTGTTGATATCGATGGAAAAGACAGTCCGGGAATAGTAGCTGTAAACAGAAAGAAATTAAGGATCACATTACCTGAGGGATCTGTGAACAGAGTCATCGACGGAAATCATGATAGCCAGTACAATGCAGCAATATACAGCATGATTGACACAGTGTTCCGGGGAGACGGGTCCCTTTACATTACAGGCAACAACATGAACGGCATTGATGTCAATAGTGCAAGCCTTATAATCAATGGGGGGTAATTATGCTGTAAAGGCAGACAACTCTGGGATTACCGGAAAAGATCTAGTATTAAACAACGGCCACTTCAGCATTCAGGCGTCTGAAGCAATCAACCCAATGAATGAATTTATTAATAACGGCGCAGTTGTGGAAGAAGTATCACGTACAGGCAATATCGTCTCTGCCCTTGGAAACATGAACAATGCACTTAGACAGCAGGAAATGAATGCAAATTATGGCGTGGGAAATAGCAACGTTCAGCAGAATACAGGCTCTGGGTTTTTGTCAATGCTAGGCAGTTTCTTTGGACAGAATCAGCCCTCAAATAATACCCCAAACACACAGGCATACGAAAACATTCAGCAGCCACAAATGAATACTGACCAACAGTCATCAGACCAGAATATGCCGATAGAAAATCAGACCATGGAGCCGGGGAATCAGACAACGCAACCGGGAAATCAAACCATGCAGCCGGGTAACCAGACCATGCAGCCGGGAAATCAGACGTCCATTCTTGAAAGCGCAGATTCTCCAACAGAGGTTGTCGCCGGTACAATGACCAACAGTGCTGCTTCACTCGAGGCTGACTACGATAACGCCACCTATATAACAGTTACAGATGACGACAGCAACGTTGAGATAAAATCATCAGGTACATATGTAGTTACAGGAAGCAGCTCTGACGGTAACATCACTGTGAAAAAAGGAACATCAGGGGTAGTTCTTGTGCTTGATGACCTCGATCTGACCAGCACCACAGGCGCTACTGTATCTGTTAATAAAGAAGCTGAAGTAAAGATAATCATATCAGGAACCGTAACACTTACAGATAATGAGAATCCTGACGATGAAAACTCGACGGATGAGGCCATTGCAGATGCTTTTGATGGAGCAGCCCTTAAGGCAAAAGCCGGTTCCCAGGTCTATGTCACAGGAGATGGTACACTTACCATTAACGGCAATGCAAAGAACGGAATCAAAGGTGGCGATGATTCCAGTATCATTTTTGACGGCGTGACCATGAACATCACTGCTGCGAACGATGGAGTCAACAGCAACTACGATGTAACGCTATTAAGTGGCAACTATACTATTTCAGCCCAGGATGATGCGATCCACGCTGACCATATTCTTACTGTAGGAAATACAGATGGAACCGGGCCAGCCATAAACATAACAGAGTCTAATGAAGGTCTTGAAGGAACTGTTGTAAATATTTACGGAGGAGATGTCCAAGTTACCTCTTCTGACGATGCGGTAAATGCAGCAAATGGTGATGGCGTCTATGAGGGCGAACTTGACTATTCCTTCAATATGATGGGAGGTAATCTTACAATAAACAGTCAGGGCGACGGAATAGATTCAAACGGCAATATCAATCTCCTTGGCGGAAGCGCAACGATAAACAGCACGTTTAACGGCGGTGAGGCAGGCATTGATTATGATGGTCAGCTCTACATCTCTGATGATTTTGACCTGAATAATAATAGCAGTGTTGCCGGACCGGATGGAATGGGCGGCACCCCCGATGATATGAATGATCAACCCGGACTGCCTGAACAGCAGTTTGCCCCCGAACCTGCCATGAATGATGATAACAACCAGAAAATGGGCGGACAGCAGCCCGGTCCTGACATACCTTCAATGAGATAAACATACCCTCTTATAGACCCGTGCAAATACGAGCCCTGGCATGCATAACATGTCAGGGCTCGTATATTTCTTAAGCGTTATGTCTATGACAGGGTCTTGCCAATACAATAAAACATGGCAAATATCAGAAGGCTCCCAACGCATCTAAGCTCTCTTTCATCAGTCAATCCACCTGTACCTTAACCTATACCATCAACATAATAAAAACCGCCTTCCGCATATTCCAATGGCTCTATCGCAATAATCTCAGCATTCTCATCGGTTGTCACAAATACAACCCCCGGATCAAAAAATCCGTCGTGTGGATACTCCTCCATTCCTTTATACGGGTAATTTATCGCACTTGTTTGATACTCTGTGTCCAGCGGTCTGTAAACCAAAAACTCGCCTGTGACACCCGCTACATTAGTATCCTCAGTATCATATTCTACCTGCTGCAAGGTGCAGCTGTTTCTAAACTCCAGCCACTTAATGGCATAAAAGCTGCTGCTCTTCAGCCTTATATCAGGATTATCATCATCAGGTTTCTTGAGCTTCTGCTCATCATCTGATGATGCTTTTCTCCGAAGGGTCCAGAATCCGCCTATAGTTCTGTCAAAACGAAGCGCATTCTTATTAAACGGATTTTCATAATCTACAATCCCTCTCATCAGCATATGATCCCAGCCGCGATTATTCGCCAGAATGATAAGGAGCTGCCCTCTTTTTTGCACAGTATTCAGTTATCTGACTGGTAGCATTCCCGCCCTGAGGATTCCAGACCGGCACATGTAGGGGGTTGTACCAGTATTGATATTGAACCCCCCCGCCACTTCGAAGGAGCATGTCAGATGATCCCTTCAATTTAAACAGATGCCCATAAGCGTACTTATACGTGTGTGTATACGGGTGTCGCGGAAGGCCTGCTCCTGCCTCCCTGGTTTGGTGTCGGTTTAAGTGAAATCTGAAAAATCCTTTAAGTGAGAAGAGAAAAAAGTCAAACGTTCGACTTTTTTTGCTTAAATATTTTAAGTAGTGGCTGCTAAATAAGCCGTTTTTTGGTATTCATGCAGCCTCAAAATCAATCCAATAACTCTCACACTTATCGTCAGTTGCTTCACATAAATAAATGACAAAAAAAGTAGCTGTTTCAGCCTCAAATATATTCGCAGCA
>JAILJR010000090.1 GCA_024694565.1 Butyrivibrio sp.
TGCTGCGAATATATTTGAGGCTGAAACAGCTACTTTTTTTGTCATTTATTTATGTGAAGCAACTGACGATAAGTGTGAGAGTTATTGGATTGATTTTGAGGCTGCATGAATACCAAAAAACGGCTTATTTAGCAGCCACTAATTATACTATCTTAGTGCGTATTGAAGCAATTAAAACTCTATTACATAGTATGATGTTGTCCGACAACAATATTAAGGATGCGGGGAGATTAAATATGAGAAGTAAGGTATCGGTGATTGGAGCAGCAGTTGTTGACATTTATGCAGGTCCTGTTGATAAGGAAATTTTTGATAATGGCTCAGTTCCTGCAGAGAATATAGGGATGTCCTTTGGAGGCGATGCTCTTAATGAAGCAGTTGTTCTTTCAGGCCTTGGCATAGATACTGAGCTGATTTCGCTTCTTGGCCATGATGAGGCTTCGCAGGCAATCCTTAGATGCCTGGAAAAGAATAAGGTAGATACATCAAGAACCACGATCTGTGCAGAAATTCCTACCGGAATGAATATAGTTCTGGTAGATGACAAAGGAGAAAGATCTTTTATCACCAATCCCAAAAGCAGTCTGAGGAAGCTCTCTAAAGAGCATATTATTCCTCACATTCAGGAACTGCACGATATCGTGAGCTTTGCAAGCATATTCGTATCGCCTAAGCTGACTATAGCAGATATGATGGAAATCTTTAGCGCCATCAAAGAAAAGCCGGGGCGTATACTTGTTGCGGATATGACTACTGCGAAAAACGGAGAGACAATCGAAGATATTGAGCCTGTCCTAAAGTACATTGATTATCTGATTCCAAATGAGAAGGAGGCGTATCTGCTCACCGGTCAACGTGATTTGGTAAAGAGCGCGGAATGTTTTCTGGAGCATGGTGCGCAGTCGGTTATCATAAAGTGTGGCAAGGATGGCTGCATATATAAGAGCAGGTCTGAAGAAGGGGCCATTAGTGCCTATGCAGCTGCGAAGGTTTTAGATACAACAGGCGCAGGAGACAGTTTTGTTGCCGGCTTCATTTACGGCCTTACAAAAGGTTGGACTTTGCCTGAATGCTGCAGGTACGGCTGTGCTGTTTCCTCTGTTGTAGTAGAGCATATGGGAACACAGTGTGTAGGGGATATCGTAAAAGAGTCAGGGCTGCGGTTTAGTAAGATGAATGATCCCCGGCATGCCAAATGAGCTGACAACACCGACATGCCGGAAAGGGGGGTGACTTCTTACTCCAATGGACGGATCCCATAAATGGTGTCTATGTGATTACCAGTAATGTCAACCTCAAATACATCTCCCAAATTCCCGGATCCTGTTCCGTTGAACCAGTCAAGAGGGTTCTGACTTTTAACGTAATTGGTAAATGAATCCATATCACATGTCTCTGCAAACACGGTTCTCTTATCTGCAATAAGCGTCATTGAGCCATCATCAACGATGCCGGAAGGATCTTCTATTGAAACCATTATAAATGTTACCTTTGATGGAGTAATTTCAATGTTTTCCGTGTCATGTATGTAAAAACATATTCTGCGTGTCTGCTGTTCATTGGCCTTGTTTTCATTTATCTGTTCCGGGACGCTCTCCTTTGATGCGGTCATTCCCATTCCGGCAGTTTCCTGCTCCATGGCATAGCCGTCATCAGCCTGCATCGCGAGGCCGTTAGCTTCCTCTTCCACGGCAGAATCCTGTGCAACTGTCATCTCTGTGCGGTCAGCTTCCTCTTCCATGGCAGTATTGTCCATCGACGGCATCTGGGCACTTTCCGCTTCCGGCGCTGATAGTTCATTACCCGCATGATTTTTAACTATTCCTCCGTTATGTAATACTGCATAAGTACCTATGAAAAGAATTGCAAAGACCGCAGCTATGGCCCCATATCTTGCAATATACCTGCGCAGCGGTGAAGCCCCCCGGACTTTAGAAGGAGCTTTATCACACTCCCGCTCCAGATTCTCAAGAATGCGACTCTTCATTTCCTCGTCGACCCGGACTCTCTCCATGATTTTATTATACTTACTCAAAGTCATATGCCTCCTTAAGTACTTCCTTTAGCTTTTCTCTGCCGCGTTTTAAATCAGAACGGATAGTTGCTTCCTTTCTGCCCAGCACTTTTGCTATCTCGGAAGTTGACATGCCTTCTTCATAAAAAAGATGTATAACTTCACTGTACTTGACCGGCAGTGACTTTACGGCCTCCCATACAAAACCAAGATCCTCTTTATCATCAGCAACCAGTTCCTCCAGAAGTTCATCTGTCTCACGGAGTTTATTGTACTTTATCCTGTTTTTGCTCAGATTACAGGCCACCTTCAAAAGCCAGGCCTTTTCATGTTCTTCATCATTCAGCACCGGCCTGTTCCTTAAATACTGCAAAAGAACATCCTGCAAAATATCTTCTGCATCACTTTTATTATGAAGATATGAATAAGCCATCCTCAAAATACTGTCGCCATATCTGTTAAGGAGCTCAGAGGCCCGACCCATGTGATGGGACGCAGCCTCCGGAGCATCGACTTCTTTTTCTTCACCGGAAAACTTATCTGTAACACCTGATTCAGGCCCGGCAGTCATCAAAACGTACGCATATACCTTTCTAATAAGTTCGCCAAGGTAATCTGCCTGTACAGCAGGCAATTCTATTTCAATCTCACTCATGCTTTTTCTCCCGGTAAACATTTCAGGAAAAGAGTATATCAGCTTTAATTTCTTTTTTCCACCATCCTGACCAGGTTGTAAAACTCATCCCGATACTCATCTTTACGCTCAATTTTCCTGAATTCACGGAGAATGTCATTATACGAGAGTGTTCCGGTATATTCGCTGTCAGACAAAAGCATTGCGAAGCCTGCTGCAAGCTCTGCGAAAGCAAGATTGTCTCCCGGCTTTTCATGAAAACTGTCATTCCCGACGACAGCCTCAATGAGCTCAGAGCTTTCAGAATCGGGTTCTTTGTATCGGATCTTTACTGTTGCAAAATCATCTGATTCGTCAGCTTTCGTATTTTCCTGATACTTGAGATCTATTGCAGCTTCTGAATCTGCCGAAATGATCTCATATAGGGCAACTACGCTGTGTCCTGTGCCAATCTCTCCACCATCCTTTGTATCATCATTAAAATCCACGGCTTCAAGTTTCCTGTCCTCATACCCTATAAGTCTGTAAGCATTGACTCTTGCAGGGTTAAATTCCACCTGGAACTTGACATCTTTTGCAACAGTCACGAGGGTTGAGGACATCTCCTCTACAAGGACCTTATGACCTTCAAGTTTGGAGTCTATATAGGAATAATTACCATTTCCGCAGTCAGCCAGCCTTTCAAGCCGGTCATCCTTATAATTCCCCTCTCCAAATCCAAGAACTGACAGGAATATTCCTGACTCCTTTTTCTTTTCTATGAACTTTTCAAGTTCATCCGGGTCTGAGATTCCCACGTTCAGATCACCATCAGTTGCCATTATTATGCGGTTATTCCCGCCATCAATAAAATGCTCCTGTGCTATCTCATATGCCATTTGCATACCCCGCTCTCCTGCTGTTGAACCACTTGCAGAGAGAGAGGAGATTGCTTTCTTTATGGCACTTTTTTCCCTCATATCAACACCGTCAAGTACAACCTCCTCCTTACTTGCATAGGTAACTATCGAAACAACACCCTCCCCCGGCAGATTATCTACGAGGTCCTTGAATGAATCCTGTAAAAGAGTAAGCTTATCCTTGTGAGCCATTGATCCTGAAACATCTATCAGAAAAACAAGATTGCTCTCAGGAACAGTACCCTCATACGGATCCTCTGCTTTTACCCCTATGAACATCAGCTGATGATCCCTGTTCCAGGGGCAGGCTGAAACTTCAGCTGTAACACCAAATTTGTCACCCGCCAACGGTGAATCAAGGTCATATGAGAAATAATTGATAAACTCCTCCGGACGTACAGCTTCAGAAGGAATCTCAGCAGCAGAATAACCGGATTCTATCATTCGCCTGATATTCGTATAGGATGCAGTGTCTACATCTGCTGCAATGGTAGAAAGAGGCTGAACGCGGGATAAAAAGAATCCGTTTTCGTCCGGCTTTTCATATGACTCTGTATTATATATCTTCCCTTCAGGGTAAAAATACAGGCTGTTACCGGCATTGATGCACTCTTCTGAACTCTCACAGGCAAGTGCTAAGCTGTCATTCCCAAAATAGCTTTCAGGCTCCGCCATGGAAGCCTCTGTCTGCAGTTTGTCAGCCATGCTTACGCTGTCTGTTATCTGCTCTGATGATTTGCTTCCACTGTCTGTCCGCTGCTCTGATGACTTGCTTCCACTGTCCATCTGCTGCTCTGCGGCCATATTCCCGCCACCGGTCTGCAGGTCCGAAGCCTTGTAACTGCTATCGGAGTATGAAACCGGCGCTGCTGAATCCGCGTTCTCATGCATTCCGCATCCGGTGACAGATCCAAAGAGCATTGCTGAGGCAGTAAGCATTGAAAGTAACCTGATATTCTTTTTCATAAGTATCTCCCTTCGTCTAAAAGCTTGTCTTATTTTCCTTCCTACCTTATAAACAATCCGGGACATAAAAATGTTGCAGTCATTTTAAATTTTTTTGATAAAGGCAATGATAGAACAGACCGGCATATATTTATGAGTCGCCCGACAAAAGCTCACCAGTCCGGCTCCGGCTGTGCATAGTGCACAAGCGACGGAGAGGCCCTATGAGCTCGTCGGCACTGAGCGAGGTATTTTCGAGCTGAATACCTCTACGAAGCTAAAGGAGCTAATGCGGGCCCGAATTGATTGTACAATATGCACATC
>JAILJR010000105.1 GCA_024694565.1 Butyrivibrio sp.
TCTTTCCAACCTGTCTTGCACCTGTGATCAAGATGGCTGAGTACTCTTTGCTAAGACCCATTATCTTGGATTTAAGATCTCTTTCGATATATCTCATGATAAATCCTTTCGGCTAAAATATGATTCGATCATATTTTAGCCGAAAATGGTTGTCATATCAATAGGCTAGCAGATGGAATAATTGCTCATATACCAAACTCCTCGCCGAGCATGCGGTCGACATCGTCAGCGGTGTGAGTGCGTCCGTCTTTGATGGAATCCACGCCTTTCTAACGAATGGCCTTTTGCCGGAACGGATCACGACAGGATGATCGCCCGGGCGATCGTGATAGATGATGAAGACAACTTCTATTTTGTCAGGGCAAACAGAGCTGAAGTACGGTGAAGCCCTGGCAGAATATGAAAAGTGCAGATGCACTGCCATAGGAAGGCTTGTGGCAAACCGGGAAGTTCCTGTTTTAAATAGAGCAAAGGAACTGCAGTGAAGTTCGCAGTTGATTTATCCACTGAAAGGATATACAATGTATATACAAAGGAGGCGTGGCATATGCAGGCTCAAGTAAAAACGTGGGGAAATAGTCAGGGGATTAGAATACCGAAAGAGGTACTTCAGGAAGCTGCATTTTCAGTAGATGATGTTCTTGATGTAAAGGTATCTAATGGTATGATCATGCTCGTTAAACCATTTAGACACAGAACGTTGGAAGAACGTGCTGCTGAATATGGCGGTAAACTTAATCTGGATGGCGAATTCGACTGGGGTGAACCGGTAGGAAGAGAGATTTGGTAGTGAAAGAAGAATTGCATCAGGGAGACATCCTTAAGATTGAGCACATCAAAAAGCCTGTTCTTGTTGTAAGCAAAGATTTCTTTAATCAGACATATGAGATAATTGGTTGTCCTATTTATGAAAAAGGAGAAGCAGGTCCACTTCACATATATATCAAGACAGGTGATGTTGAAGGATATGTACAGTGTGAGAAAATGACACTTCTAGATATGAACATAAGAGGATATTCAAAGATTGATAGGATACATTATCCTGACATTATAAACATAACAGATGCTATACAAGGAATCTTTGATTACATCTAATATAATGAGTTGCCCGACAAAAGCTCGCTGAGATTAAGCAGGATGACGGTTCAATCGTGATTAAGTTGATCAAGCAGTACAATAAAAGTCCTATTGGGGATTATTTAAAATAAGAAAGGGAAACATAAGTGGCGTGTAGCTTTTAGCGTAAATCCGGCTGATAGCTACACGTCTCTTTTTGCGTGGTGAAAGAAATGAGTGAAAATTCAGATAAATTTTTAGGAACAGAATCTGTTGGAAAACAGCTGTGCATTGCAATGAATGACGTGGAGAAAAATGGTAGAATAAGCATATGGAAAATGTAAATGAAAAAATATCTTTTTTAATAAATCTTTTCATATTTGCAGTGACCGGAATTTCCGTGGCTATGCTTTTTTGGAGAGACGGAAAATGGTGTCCTTCAAGAGCAAAGAACGCATTCCGCTTTTTCACTGTCCAGAGTAACGTGCTGTGTGCGGCAGCTGCTTTATGCATGCTGTTGTTTCGTGATGCTGAGTGGACCTATTATCTGAAGATCATCGGTACAGCTGCTGTGACAGTGACCATGATGACTGTCCTATTGTTCCTTGGGCCAAGTTTCGGGTACAGATATATGTTTAAGGGTTCAGACCTGTTTATGCATCTCCTGACACCCCTGCTTGCCCTTGTATCCCTGTGTGTATTTGAAAGAAGAGGACTAAGCTTTGCGGCCTCTTTTATCGGAATGACTCATGTAGTATTGTATGCACCTCTTTATCTGTATAAAATCCTTTATGCACCTGAAGGGAAGAGATGGGATGACTTTTATGGCTTTAACAGAGGAGGCAACTGGAAGATATCCTATGTTCTGATGCACATAGGAACTGCACTTATCTGCATTGCCATGTACTTTGCTCTGAGGGGAAATTACTGATGCATACCGGAAATGTCTTCCGTTGCAATAGACGTCAACCGGCACAAATAAGCTAAAGAATGACTGGGATGGCAAACTGGTATTTTGACAAGCATTTTTCGATATATCAACAAACAGATAATGCTGATTCGGCTTATCAACCGGGAAAGCAGAGTATAAATGATGAGGTGGCATAAATGAGAAAGGCAAGAACAGAAAAAGAAAATGCGACAAGGGAAAAAATCATCTCGGAGCTTTACGCAAACAAATATAATCAGTTCATCGGGTTTGAGGTGCTTGAGCTAAGCCCGACATACAGCAAATCAAGGGTGAAATGCGATGAGAGGCTTCACAATTCATATGGAAGCATTCATGGAGGGGCGCTGCTGTCTTTTGTAGATGCAATGGCAGGAGCAACAGGAAGCATGAGTGGATACTATGTTACTACGGTATCGGCGAATCTGAATTTCCTGCTTCCGGCAGTAGATACGGAGTATATTTACTGCGAATGCCTCAAGCTCAAGACCGGAAAACATATCCTGGTTTTTGACATAAGGATCACAGATGATAAAGGGAATCTGCTGGATAGCGGGGAGTTCTCTTTTTATGCAAGCAAGGTTTCTGTGCTTGACGGAAATCTGAAATTCGGGCAGTAAGAAATTCCGGAAAAGCGAAAAGTTTTATGAGAACGTTATCTGCTGTAACAACATATATGGCAGCAGATAAAACACGCATTGCGTTTTTGGCCTGAATGTGGTAGAGTTGATATATCGCATTGCGTGACAGGGGGTGAAAAGATGGATATAGCTAAAAAAATAAAGGAACTGCGTGAGAGTACAGGAGAATCAAGAAAGGAGTTTTCGCTGCATACCGGGATTCCCGTTCGGACGCTTGAGGATTGGGAGGCGGGACGCAGGACGCCTCCGGAATATCTGCCCAGGCTGATCGCGTACCAGCTTGCTTATGAAAAGATTGAGCAGGACGGAGGCGCTGCGGGTAAAGAAGAACGGAAATTTTGATTGATGGATATTATGAACGCAAAGGAAGCATTAAAAGTATACTTTGGATATGAAAGCTTTAAGCCCGGACAGGAAGAGATTGTTGATGCAATCCTGTCGGGCAGGGATGTACTGGCCATAATGCCAACGGGAGCAGGCAAGTCAATTTGCTATCAGGTGCCGGCAATGCTCTTGCCGGGCATCACGGTTGTGATCTCTCCGCTCATATCGCTTATGCAGGACCAGGTGAAGGCTCTGAACGAAGCGGGCATACATGCGGGGTATATCAACTCATCACTGACTGACGCTCAGATATCAAGGGTCTACATAAAGGCGGCAGAGGGTGCATATAAAATACTATACGTTGCTCCGGAACGTCTCGAAAGCAATGACTTTATAAGCTTTACACGGCAGATTGGAATATCTATGGTAACGGTGGATGAAGCGCACTGTATATCCCAATGGGGGCAGGACTTCAGACCAAGTTACCTCAGGATTATCGATTTTATTGAACGCCTTGAGAGGAGACCTGTAGTAAGCGCTTTTACAGCAACGGCTACAGAAGCTGTAAAGAATGATATATCCTGTGTGTTAAAGCTCGATTCTCCAACAATAGTTGTCACAGGGTTTGATCGTGAGAATCTATTCTTTGATGTTGAGACAATTAAAAAGAAGGATGATTATGTGCTGGATTATGTCAGTAAGCATCCTGATGACAGCGGCATTATTTACTGCGCCACAAGAAAGAATGTTGACACAGTATATGAGCTTCTTTCAGCTGCAGGGTGTTTGGCTGCCAGGTATCATGCAGGCATGGGGAATGAAGAGCGCAGGCAGAATCAGGACGATTTTATTTATGACAGACGTTCTGTTATAGTAGCTACCAATGCTTTTGGAATGGGAATTGACAAGTCAAACGTGCGATATGTAATTCATTACAATATGCCTCAGAGTATGGAGAACTATTATCAGGAGGCGGGGCGCGCAGGAAGAGACGGCGAGCAGTCGCAGTGCATCCTGTTGTTTTCGGCACAGGATATAATGATCAACAGATTTCTTTTAGAGCGGAAGGATTTTTCAGATATTCCTGAAGATGATATTGAGCTTATCAGACAGAGGGATGCAAGAAGACTTCAGGTTATGGAAGGGTATTGCAGGACCACCGGGTGCCTTAGGAATTACATACTTGAATATTTTGGAGAACAGCGAGGAAAACCTTGTGACAATTGCGGAAACTGTCACCGTGAGTTTAGTGAAATTGATATGACAGATGAAGCAAAGAAGGTCATAAACTGTGTCTATGAGACAAGGGGCAGATATGGACTTAATATTGTCCTTGGTACTCTTCTTGGGGCGAACAGAGCACGGCTCAAGGAACTTGGGACTACAGGGTATAGGACATATGGAGTGCTTAAGGGACGCCCGGAAGATGAGATAAGGCTTCTTATCAACAATCTGATCATGGATGGATATCTGTATCAGACAGCTGACAAATACAGCGTGATCCGGATGGGCAATATTGACCCTCTGAAGAATCCCGACACTCATGTTGTGATAAGGACGCATAAGGATAAAGAGCCTGAACACCGGGCATCTGCGCAGAGAAGGAGAAGCACGGATACACTCACAAAAGCAGGATATGAGCTGTTTGATGTATTGAGGAATCTGAGGCTGTCAATTGCCAGAGAAGAAGCTGTGCCGCCCTATATTATTTTCAGTGACAAAACGCTTATAGATATGTGTATTAAGCTTCCTGAGGACAGGGTTTCCATGCTGATGGTATCCGGCGTGGGAGAAATGAAGTATGAGAAATACGGCAAAAGGTTCATTGATGCTATAGCAGCTTTTTTGAAAGAGAACCCGGATTGTGTAACCAGCATAGCTGATGCTGAGGAGACATCCGGTGATATAAATATATCGGATGGCAGGAAAAAGATAAGAGTATCAAAACAGCCATTTTGTCTTGCCCCTGAGGATGGGGAAAGGTTTGAATACAAGGATCTGTATCTTATATCTGAGATAAAGGATCAGCTTAACGAAATTACTACTGCTGAAAATGTAAGGCATATTTTCGGGACGGATATTTTCAGGCTGCTGACACAAATGGGATATGTTGAGGAAAAACAGATCGATGGAAGGAATGTCCAGGTGCAGACAGAGGCGGGGCTTTCAAAGGGAATTGTGTCTACAGAAAAGATTAGTAAAAAAGGCAATGCATATTCTGTCCTTCTGTACCCGACAGTGATTCAAAAAGAGATTGTAAGATATTATACTGAGATAAGAGACATGGCAAATCCTACAGAAGAGAAAATATGAGGTCAGACATGGAAAAGAAGATTCTTTTTATCAGCAGAGGTTCAACTTTTATGGTAGATGCCATTACCAACAACCTCAGAGGAGCCGGGCTGGAGGTAAAAAAATGTGGGCCTGCTGTCGGACAGATTTCAGAAAGCACAAAGGATATTGACATAATTCTTTTCTATCTTGGGGATTATCTTGAGGATATTACAGAGGATCTGGTTTTTCTTAAGGATATCTGCATAGAAAAAGAAATAAGCCTTAGTGTTATCGGAGATGAAGCCGAAATTGGAATATTAAAAAAGGTTATTCCGTCAGCCCTGATAGCAAATACATTTTCAAGACCTCTTGACATAAGAAAGCTTGTAAGTACTATGGGCGATGTGGTTGAAGGCAGGTCCAAAGAGGGGCTTAAGAAGAATATTCTTCTTGTAGATGATGATCCATCATTTCTCAAGATAGTAAAGGACTGGCTTTCGTCTGATTACAGGGTGACAATTGTCAGTTCAGGGATGCAGGCCATAACTTATATGGCAAAAAGCAGACCGGATCTCATTCTCCTGGACTATGAGATGCCTGTGACAGATGGACCAAAGGTGCTGGAGATGATAAGAAGTGAAGTGGGAACATCTTCTATTCCTGTATTTTTTCTTACCGGCAAGAGTGATAAGGAGAGTGTTACAAAGGTTCTGGCTCTTCGACCAGAGGGGTATATTTTGAAAAGTGCAGGAAGAGAAGAGCTGGTTGATCAGATTAAAGGATATTTTCTGAAGCATAAGGGAGAAAGGTAAGAGGTTTGATTATGAAGACTTATAATGCTGTGCTTCTTGACAGTGAGAGATATGAGTTGGGAGAATCCCCATATTATGATCCTCGTTCAGGGAAGTATTCCTGGGTGGATATTGTACAGAACAGATTCTACACAAGGACAGAGAATAGTGAGATTGAGTGTTTCGATCTGGGGCAGCCTATTGGTGCGGCTATCCCCCTTAAGGATGGGGAAGGCTATCTTCTCGCTGCACGCGATGGCCTCTATGTGCTGAAAAACAGAAAAGCATCTCTTTTGCAGGATCTGACTCCTTTTTATAAGCCGTATCTGAGATCCAATGATGCCAAGGCAGATCCCGAGGGCAGAGTATTTTTTGGTGCTTCGGTTTTGGATGACCGTGATCCGGAGGGGAGCCTGTTTTGCTATGATGGGCAAACCGTCAGAGTAATGCAGAAGGGTACGAAGATAGCAAATGGTATGGCATGGAGGAGTGATCTGAAGGAATTCTATTTCTCGGATTCAATGGAGCATTCAATATTCTGCTACAGCTATGACAGAGAGACCGGCAATATATCAGAAAGAAGGGTGCTGTTTGAGGTACAAAACGGAATTCCTGACGGCATGTGTATAGACTCAGACGATAACTTGTGGGTTGCTGTATGGGGTGGGAGCCGGATAGAAAAGAGAAGCACCATTACAGGAGAAAAGCTTGCTGAGATCAGTGTACCTGCGCTTCAGACAACTTCATGCTGTTTTGGCGGAGAACAAATGGATACGCTGTTTATAACCTCTGCAGGTGTGGGGCTGAGCGGTCAATATGATGGCTGCCTGTTTACGTGCAGGGTTGATGCAAGGGGTGCAGAACCGGATTATGTTAAGCTATAGTGCTGATAAACGGGGTACACTACCTGATTATGCTAGATCGACGACTGATGACAACGTGGCATATGGCGGCAAGATGGTGCAAATAAGTAAAGAAATGATTGAGACGGTACACTAGCTACAGGGTAATGAAAAAAGTTATGGGAAAAGAAATTGAACTGATACGAAGCAAACGAAAAACAATATCAATTGAGATTACTAATGATGCAAGGGTCGTAGTAAGGGCTCCGCTCAGAGTTCCGGTAAAAGAAATTAACAGATTTATTGGCGAGAAGGCGGAGTGGATAGACAGGCATCTTAAAAAGGTTGAGGACAGACAGAAGGAGCTTTTGCTCAATCCACCAAAGGAACTCACAAGTCAGGAGATAAAGCTGCTTGTTACGAAAGCGAAGCGGATCATCCCGGTAAAAGTCAGAGATTACGCCAGGATTATGGGCGTAGACTACGGCAGGATAACAATAAGAATGCAGAAGAGCAGGTGGGGGAGCTGTTCCTCCAAAGGAAATCTTAATTTCAACTGTCTTCTGATGAGGACACCGGATGAGATAATTGATTATGTTGTTGTTCACGAGCTCTGTCACTTGAAGGAGATGAATCATTCTCCAAGGTTCTGGGCGGAAGTTGAGAAGGTGCTTCCCGACTACAAGCAGCGGCGTAAGTGGCTTAAGGACCACGGCAATGAAATCATTGTGGATTAAGCTGTAACAACTGTTTCTTTCCGGTTAGAGAAAATTAATAAAAAAGTTAGTGCAACTTAAACGTTTTCGCTGTAAGATTGATTAAGGACCTGTTCGTAAATCTATTTGTAGCTATTCAGAGCCAGGCTGAAATATTTGAAAATGCATATGCCGAACCGGCTTTAGAAGATGCATTTTCAGGTATTTCCATTTGGCGGATATCCGACAACGAGGAAACGCCTGCGTTTCCGGGTCTTGGCCCTGAATAGTTACATATATTTTTAATCAGTTCCTAAGGTGATTGCAGGCAATTAATCGTGTTAGAGAGAAGGGAAACAGTTATGAGGAAATTTGAAGGTTACCAGAAGGGCGTAAATCTGGGAGGATGGCTCTCACAGGCTGATGAGAAGACAAGGGAGCACTATGATACTTTTATCGGGAAAGCGGATATTGAGAGAATTGCCGGATGGGGATGCGACCATGTTCGTCTTCCTATCGATTACATTGTGATCGAGGGTGAGGATGGTGAGATGCTCGAGGAAGGCTATAAGTATGTGGACAGCTGCCTTGAGTGGTGCAGGAAATCTGGTCTGAATATTCTTATCGATATGCACAATACATACGGGTATACATTTGATCCGCTTGAGGAGAATGATAAAGAGATCTTCTTCCATAATGAGAAGCTTCAGGAACGCTTTTTCACTATGTGGGACAGAATCTCGAAGAGATATGCAGGACAGAAGGATGTTGCGTTTGAGCTTCTTAACGAAGTAATCTCTCCCGACGTGGCAGAGAGCTGGAATGCCATTGCTGACAAAGCTGTCGATGTAATCAGGAAGAATGCTCCGGACAGCTATGTGGTAATTGGCGGAGTTTGCTATAATAATGTAAGAAGTGTACCGCTCCTGAATCCACCCAAGGATGATCACATTGTTTACAATTTCCACTGCTATGAGCCTATGATCTTTACACATCAGAGAGCATGGTGGATGAAGGAGATGCCTAAGGACATCACGGTAGAATATCCGGCTACTACTGCTGAGTATTCAGAAAAGTCAAAGGAACTGGATCCAAACTGGGCAGGAGCAATCCTGAAAATGAAGGTAAAGGAGACCAGTGCAGAGTACTTTGCAGAATTATTCGAGCCTGCTGTTGAGGCTGCTACCAGGAATAACGCTCCGCTCTACTGCGGTGAGTACGGTGTAATCGATCAGGCACCGCCGGAGTCGTCAATAAGATGGATCAAGGACATCCATGATGCTTTTGAGAAATATGGGATTGGAAGATCCCTCTGGGTTTATAAGGAGAAGGACTTTGGAATTATCGGTCCGCACTATGACAGTGTGAGGGATGAAATGGTCAAGAGTCTGTAAGCCATAGATCTAATGAGCCGGCAGGCGAGCTTTCACCGGTTGGCATCATCAAATGTAATGAATCAAAAAGGTCGTGAGGAAAAGTATTGGCTTTACTTTCCCTCACGACCTTTTTGATTCTGCTTTCTGAATTGAAGCGGCGTCATTCCAAATTCTTTTTTGAAGCTGGCTGCCATATTGCCCGGATAGGAGAAGCCACATTCAAGAGAAATGTCCATTATTGACTGGTTTGTGGTCAGCAGCAGATTCTGGACATGCTTAAGGCGTGTCAGACAGAGGTACTCGGAAAACGGAGTGCCGAGCTGAGCGGCAAAAAGTCTTGAGAAATAAGAAACTGAGTAGCCCGAAACGGTAGCGATGTCTTCAATCTTAAGATCATTTCGATAATTCTTTTCCATATAATAGACAGCATCCATGATTGGCTTGGACAGCTCGGCATTATGCAGAGTTGACAAGGAATTATCAGCCTGTCCCTTGTCGTGGACCTCCATAAGAAGGCTGCAGAGCATATGCCTAATGCGCAAAAGTGCATACTGCTTTCCCTCATCATTGTCAGCTTCTTCATACCTACGGTAGGCTTGCAGCAACATTTCGGCAAGATAAAAGATTTCTCCTTTATCCTCCTCTGAAAAGTGTTTTGGGAGTGAGTTAAATATCTGATCAAGATACTGACTGCCAACCTCTGTTACAAAGTCTTCGACGAATTCGGGAGAGAATTTGAGCAGATAGCTCTCGTACTGTTCATTTGAGGCGGGGATGGTGCGGTGATACAGATAGGGAGGGATGGCATTGAGATATCCTGCGTGGAGAGTGTATGTCATAGTAGGGGTAATGACCTTCCTGTCGCCGCGGATGATAAAGCCGATGGAATAATGATCCGATGCAACTTCCATGGAAGGCATCTCATAATCCGATGCAAGTAATCTGTGTGAAATTGTGAAGGGCTGCCCCTTAGGTAATGGTAGTGCCATTGGACTCCTGCTGATACTTGGTGTACGGTGCTGCTTTTGGTGTCGTCAAATTGCTGGTGCTGCTTTTTGCTGCCGTCAAATAACCCGCGAAAGGAGCGAAAGCGTGCCCGAAGTGATTGTACTATATGCACATCCGGAGCCGGACTTGTGAGCTTTTGTCGGTCAACTCATAGGTATAAAATCATGATGATATGAATTCATGATGACATGAATTCATGATTTTCGCAATCATTATCAATAGTTATAATTAGAAAATTATTATAAAAAGTTAGAAAATATAGCGTGTAAGGATGATTAAGTATTGACAGGTTGTCGGGCGACTCATGATATGTAAGAGGAATGTAAATGGTCAGGACTGGGATGAATAAGAAAAAGATAGATATGACTCAGGGCAGCATTATCAGAAATGTAATTATGTTTGCCATACCAATTGTGATAGGAAACATATTGCAGCAGCTGTACACTACAGTTGACACCCTTGTGGTAGGAAGGTACTGCGGAGATGCTTCACTGGCGGCAGTGGGAACCAGCTCGCAACCGGTTGAAGTGCTGTTGTGTATCTTTTTGGGAATCGGGTCAGGGGTGTCGATACTGATATCGCAGAGAATAGGAGCAGGAGATGAGGAGAAAGTCAAAGACATTGCGGAAACGGCAACATCATTCGTGTACATGGCGGGGGTACCGATTGCGCTACTTGGTTATTTAGGAGCGCCGGTGATACTGAAAATCATGGGTGTCCCGGAGAATGTTCTTGACCAGGCTGTAGTATATACCAGACTTGTTCTTTTTGGAGCGCTTGGGAATATTGGATATAACATGAATGCGGGAATTCTAAGGGGCATTGGTGACAGCATGGCATCGCTGTGGTTTCTATTTGTCTCTGGGATTTCAAATGTTATCCTGGATCTTGTGCTGGTAGCCGGTCTTAGAATGGATGTAGGCGGGGCCGCCATGGCAACAAGTATCTCAATGGTTTTATCGTGGGTGACAAGCGTTATCTATATCAAGAGAAAGTACCCTGAGCTTGGCTTTACTTTTTTACCAAGAAGAATTCATGGTGATGATATGAAGAGTATTCTTGCCATAGGTCTTCCTGTCGGGCTAAATAACTCGCTCTTTTCCTTTGGACATATGGCTATGCAGACGCTTGTCAATGCACAGGGCTATCAGTTCATGGCAGGAGCTTCTGTTGCCGGAAGGCTGACCGGAATCACCAATGTAGCTATCACGGCGGTATCGGCGGCTGCGGCTACATTCTCGGGGCAGAACTTTGGCGCAAAGAGATTTGACAGACTTAGACAGGGATATATCCTGATTCCGTTAATTAACGGAGTGGTTACGCTGGTGCTGGGGCTTTTGTTTATTTCCTTCAGAATGCCTGTTCTGGGACTGTTTTCAAAGGATCCGACAGTGCTTATGTATGCGGGCAGGTATGCCGTAGCAATAATGCTTTCCCAGTGGTGCTATGCTGTGTTTAACAGTATTTCCAATATTGTTAACGGCGTGGGATTCGTAAAATACACAACTGTTATTAATCTGATGATGCTCTGGGCAGTAAGGATTCCGGCTGCTTACATAATAAACAGATATTTTGACGGAACCTTTATTATGCTCTGTTTCCCCATTTCCTTCGTATTTGGGATGATATGTATGATAGGATATTACATCTTTTCTCCAAGCTTCGGTGAGATTATCGGAAAAAAAGAAAGCAGGACATTTCATGGACAAGGAATAAGGGAAATGATTCCTGCGAAGTAAACAGATAAAATGCGTACATATGATTGTTGGTGAAAAAGAGCCCGGCAGGATACGTCCTGTCGGGCTCTTTGCATTGATTTTACTTTGCGGTCCCTTGTATACCGCCGATATTCGCTTTTTTGATAATAAACATTGTGCATACCATGAGTATTATGCCAATTGGAAGACACAAAAACCAGGTCCTTAAAAAGCCTGAGATAATGTAAACTACGAATGAGACTGCTGCAGCGGTAAGCGCATATGGAAGCTGTGTGGAAACGTGATCTATGTGATTGCATTGAGCTCCGGCACTTGCCATGATCGTGGTATCGGATATAGGTGAGCAGTGGTCTCCGCACACAGCACCTGCCATGCACGCAGAGATTGAGATTATCATAAGCTCATTCCCCATATTCCCACCAAACACACTGACAACGATGGGGATCAGGATGCCAAAGGTTCCCCAGGATGTTCCGGTTGCGAATGCAAGAAATGCACCTACAACGAATACAAAAGCCGGAAGAAAGCTCATCAGAGCGCCGTTATCTGCTATGTTGGCAACAAGGCCTGCCACGTAAACTGCTGCTCCGAGTGAATCTGTCATTGACTTGAGCGTCCATGCAAAGGTAAGAACGAGGATGGCCGGAACCATGCTCTTAAAGCCTTCAGGTATTGCATTCATACACTCTCCGAAGCTAAGAACCCCTGTTGCGATATAGAAAATGATCGTGATGATAAGGGCGATCACGGATCCGTAAACCAGGCCAACAGAAGCATCTGAGTTGGAAAAGGCATCAATGAAGTTTACCCCTGCAAAAAAGTCGCCGGTATATATCATGCCGATAACACAGCAGATAATAAGTGTAATTATCGGCAGTACCAGATGTATGACCTTTCCCTTTTGAGATACAGGGGGATGCGGCTGATCCTCAGCACCTGTAAGGCTTGGATTCTTTTGCTTGGAGCTGCTTGCCTTACTGTCGCTTCCGTTTACCTTGGCATTCAACTCGGCAAGCTTCATTGGACCGTAGTCGAAGTCAAGAAAAGTCAGGCTCAGCATCATCGCAAGTGTGAGGAAGGCATAGAAGTTATAGGGGATTGCCCTTACAAAGAGTGTCAGTCCGTTTGCTCCGTCGACAAAGCCTGTTACAGCTGCAGCCCAGGATGAAATGGGAGCAATTATACAGACTGGAGCTGCTGTGGCATCAATAAGGTATGCCAGCTTTTCTCTTGAGATTTTGTGCTTGTCTGTAAGGGGCTTCATGACTGAACCGACTGTCAGACAGTTGAAGTAGTCGTCTATGAAGATCATTACCCCAAGAAGAATGGTTGCTACCTGAGCTCCTGCCTTGGTCTTTACATGGGTCACTGCCCATTTGCCAAAGGCAGCGGAGCCGCCGGCTCTGTTCATCAGCATGACCATGCTTCCAAGAACTACAAGAAAGATCAGGATACCGACATTCCACGAGTCAGAAAGCTGTGCAATCATCCCGTCCACAAAGACGTGGGATATTGTGCCCGTGAAGCTGAATCCCGAATAAAGAATACCTCCCACAAGAATGCCGATGAAAAGAGATGAGTATACCTCTTTTGTTATAAGCGCAAGGGCTATGGCAATCAGCGGTGGAAGGAGTGACCAAAATGTGTCAACAAACATATGAAATTTCCTCCTGACAATACTTTTTATATATAGTAGCAAATTTTTTGATTTAAAGCGATAAAGAAATAAAATTTTGCTCATAATTTTGGCGGGCAACTGATTGCAACATATACTTGAATTTGAATCTTTCAAAATGTAATATTAAATAGAAGTAGATGATCACATCCTGAGGGATCTGCAGGTCAGGAATCCGTCGGGATCTATGTTGGAGGGAAAAAAGATGAAAATATGTGCTAACTGCGGGAACCAGGTTCCCGACGATGCTGTTTTTTGCAACAACTGCGGAAGTTCGCTGGCTTCAGACAGTGCTGCTCCTGCACCTGAAGTGAATGCTGCCGCTCCAAATCAGGAGGCTGCACCAATGCAGCAGCAACCGGCACCTGCACCTGTACCGGGACCACAACCGGGTGCGCAGGGACCTCAGCCAGGGATGCAGCAGAATTTCCAGGGGGCTTATCAGCAGGCACCTAACGGACAGATGCCTAACGGGCAGATGCCTTATCAGCAGCCGTATCCTCAATATCAGGCTGTAGACGTATCAGACCACACAGCTGATTTTGATGCAAAGGATATTGCAGATAACAAGCTATTTGCCATGCTTCCTTATTTCTTTGGCTGCCTGTCAGGTGTATTGGCCGGCATTTATATCAAGGACTCTGAGTTTATTAAGTTCCATACCAAGAATACCATCAGGCTTGCAATTGCTGAGATTCTTTGCCTGATAGTTATGATCATTCCGTTTATCGGATGGATGATAGGCGGAATCCTGCTGGTGGTGATGGGGGTAGTGCGCATCATAGGCATGGTATATGTGTGCCAGGGCAAAGCAAAGGATCTTCCGATCGTAGGAAGCATCGGATTTTTAAAGTAAAAAGAGATAATGTCGGATGGGCTGTCTGTTGCGGGCAGCCCATTTTTGCATGATATGGTAAGTGACTGTTAATAATAATCAAGTAAAATGATTAATAATGGTATATATACATTGTCCATTAATGTGCTATCATAATATTCATCATCTTAATTGATTTATTTTTAATTTGCTTATATAATATATGTCAAGCAATAAGAAGTCCTTTTAAACAGGGGAAATAAAAAATATCAAAGGTAGGAGTATTGTTATGAAAAATGTTGAGAAGTACAAGCGTCAGTATTTTATGCCTCCGCAGCCCACATTTGACTGGGTTAAGAAGGATTATGTCGATCATCCTCCAATCTGGTGCAGTGTGGATCTTCGAGACGGCAATCAGGCTCTGATTGAGCCAATGAGTCTTGCTGAGAAGCTCGAGTTTTTTACCATGCTGGTAAAGCTTGGCTTCAAGGAGATTGAGATTGGTTTCCCTGCAGCGTCTGAAACTGAATTTGAATTTGCAAGGACTCTTATTGAGAAAAACATGATTCCTGACGATGTCACTGTTCAGGTTCTTACACAGGCCAGAGAGCATATCATCAAGAGGACTTTTGAGGCAGTTAAGGGTGCGCCAAAGGCCATCATACATCTCTACAACTCAACATCAGTTGCCCAGCGCGAGCAGGTGTTTAGAAAGAGCAGGGAAGAGGTAAAGAAGATAGCTGTTGAAGGGGCAAAGCTTCTTGATAAGCTGGCAAAAGAGACAAGCGGAAATTTTTCATTTGAATATTCACCTGAAAGCTTCCCGGGAACGGAAGTTGATTATGCGGTTGAAGTATGCAATGCTGTTCTTGATGTGTGGAAGCCGACAGTTGAAAACAAGGTAGTGATAAATATACCTACGACTGTTGAGATAGCTATGCCGCATGTCTTTGCAACGCAGGTTGAATATATCAGCAAGAACCTGAAATACAGGGAGGCAGTGACATTATCGCTCCATCCTCACAATGACAGAGGGTCAGGTATCAGTGATGCGGAGCTTGGCTGTCTTGCAGGTGCTGACAGAATTGAGGGTACGCTGTTTGGCAACGGAGAGAGAACAGGTAATGTGGATATCGTTACGCTGGCTATAAATATGTATTCACACGGTGTTGATCCCGGTCTTGATTTTTCCAATATAACACAGATTGGCGAGACCTATGAGAGGCTGACAAGGATGCGTATCTATGAGAGGCAGCCATATGCCGGACAGCTTGTGTTCACAGCTTTTTCAGGATCCCATCAGGATGCCATTTCAAAGGGCTTTACATGGCATGAGCAGAAGAAGGACAATGGAATCTGGTCAGTTCCGTATCTTCCTATTGATCCCAAGGATCTTGGCAGAGAGTATGACGGAGATGTAATCAGAATCAACAGCCAGTCCGGAAAGGGCGGCGTAAGCTACATCCTCAAGACAAATTACGGCATGATGGTACCGAAGGAAATGCAGGCTGACATCAGTTACACAATCAAGGATATTTCCGACAGGGAGCATGCTGAACTCTCACCTGCAAGGATCTATCAGATCTTTGAGGACAAGTATGTTCACAACGACAATGTGTTCAGAATCCCTGAGGTACATTTTAAGCAGATTGACGGAATTCTGGCAGAGGTTTCCATTGCACACGGTGATAAGGAGCATGTGGTCGAAGCCAATGGTAATGGACGACTTGATGCTGTAAGTAATGCTATAAAACAGTATTTCAACATAAGCTATGAGCTTTCCACCTATGAAGAGCATGCGCTGTCGAGAGGGTCATCTTCGAAGGCCTGCTCATACGTGGGAATTACCTATAACGGTCAGAAATTCTGGGGTGTAGGAATCGATGAGGATATCATCAAGTCCTCAATAAACGCACTGGTAATTGCTGTTAACCAGATAGATGCAGTCAAAAATGTGAAGAACATAAAGGACGAGAGGATCAATTCCATCATAAATTACATTCAGGAGAACTACCTTACAGTTACTCTGGATGATCTCTCCAGTCAGTTCTATCTGTCAAAACCCTACCTCTCAAAGTATATCAAGGAGAAGTCGGGAATGACCTTTGGCGAGAACGTGAAGAGGATCCGTCTCAACAAGGCGAGTACGCTGCTGCGCAATGGAAATATGAAGGTCGAGAAGGTTGCAGAGGCAGCAGGATATCAGAATGTTGAACACTTCAACAGACTATTCAAGAAAAAATATGGAATGACTCCGGTTCAGTACAGGAGCAGCAGCAGATAATAAAAATCCCGGCAGGCTTAGAGCCTGTCGGGATTTTTTAAGAAATTGGTTTTTGAAATGCCTGTTAAATAAACAATCGTTTTGCTAAAGATGCGCATTCGTGCAGGGATGCCAATTCTTTTTGTCAGTGTACAATAACCACTGTGCCGACATCTACCATGCCAAAGAGCTGTTCGGCAATGTCATGGGGTAGATTTACGCAGCCGTGGGATCCGTTTGTCTTGTAGATCTCTCCGCCGAAGGTTTTTCTCCAGGTGGCGTCGTGGAGACCGCAGCCGCCTGAAAACGGCATCCAGTAGTCAACCCAGTTTTTCCAGGTCGGGCCGGTGAGATAGGTGCCTTTTTTATGACCGTAGACAGCAAAAATACCAATGGGTGTATTTCTATTCTTGCTGATATCACCGGTTACACAGGGACTGGAAAGAACAGCCTGCCCGTTTTGGATAAAGGTTACGGTCTGGTTGGTGATGTCAACATCGACATAGGTGCTAAGAGGCGTACCCAAAGCCTCTTCCTCGGCATTCTGGAAACGGCCCTCGTGCACACCATAGGAAAGATAATGGTTGAGCAGAGCCTGTCTGCTGTCTCCAAGTGCCTGTACCACATCCGGATATCTGGCTGCATAGTACGCAGGATCAAAGCCTGTGGCATATGCGCTCAGCGGGAAGTTGAGCAGACCAAGGACTGTACACATAAGGATTAGAAGGATGTTTCTGATTCTTTTTTTCATAACACTGATCACCTCACAATCAAATTAAAAACATAACGCATATTCACTAAAATATTATCGTATGAACGTAACCTTATTATACACAATATATTATAAAAAAAGTATTAATATATAAGAAAAGTTCAGCAAACTTGCGATTGAATCAGCTGTGCTTAAGTGGTCATCCGGGGCAGACTTACACTTGCGGCGGTCTGCTGTGGCTGGCTGGCAACTGAATTGCAATTGAATTGTAACTGATTAAGACGGTACACTTGTATGGCTGAGACAAAATGATTTGTGGTATGATATAATTTTTCAGGACAAGGGTACACTGGCAATCAGGTACCTTCATCCGACCAGATTAAGTCAGTTATAAACCGGTGTTTACAGAGGAGGAATATAAATGTCAAAGGAATATGATGTAATAATAATCGGTGCGGGGCCGGGAGGAATTTTCTGCGCCTATGAGCTTATGGAAAAGAGGCCTGAAATGAAGGTGCTCATTATTGAGAAGGGCCGTTCTATAGAGAAGAGGAACTGTCCCAAACGTGTAACCGGTGTGTGCGCGGGATGCAAGCCCTGCTCAATAACCACGGGATTTGCAGGTGCAGGTGCGTTTTCTGATGGAAAGCTGTCTCTTTCTCCTGATGTAGGCGGGAACCTTCCGGAAATTCTTGGCTATGATGAGGCTACTAAGCTCATTCATGAATCAGATGAGATATATCTCAAATTCGGTGCGGACAGGAGCGTATATGGAATAGACAAGGAGCTTGAGCTCAGGGAGATAAGGCGCAAGGCAATAAATGCAAACCTAAAGCTCGTGGAGTGTCCCATAAGGCACCTGGGGACAGAGGAGGGATATAAGATCTACTCCAAGCTCCAGCAGCATGTGCTTGACAAGGGTGTTGAAATCCTGTTTGGAACTATGGTGATGGATATTGTAGTAGAGGACGGAAGAGCAGTTGCTGTTTCAACTGACAAGGGAGATACTTTTGCGGCCGGAGAGATTGTGAGTGCTGTCGGAAGGGAAGGTGCCGACTGGTTCAAGGATAAGTGTGAGGAGATTGGCATCGAAACAAGTCCGGGCACAGTAGACGTTGGTGTCAGGGTTGAAGTCAGGGATGAGATCATGCAGTTTCTCAATGAGAACCTGTACGAGGCAAAGCTGATATACCATACTCCGACCTTTGATGATAAGGTCAGAACCTTCTGCACCAATCCTTCGGGAGAGGTGGCTACCGAATACTATGAGAACGGGCTTGCTGTTGTTAACGGACATGCCTATAAGGGAAAAGAGTTCAAGACCAGCAACACGAATTTTGCACTGCTTGTGTCCAAGAATTTTACAAAGCCCTTTAAGACGCCTATCGAATATGGAAAAAAGATTGCAGAGCTTTCAAACATGCTCTGCGGAGGAAAGATCCTTGTTCAGACCTATGGCGATTTCAAGAGGGGAAGACGGACAACTGAGGAGAGGCTGTGCCGGAATAATCTTATCCCTACACTCAAGGATGCTGTTCCGGGCGATCTTTCGCTTGTTTTTCCTCACAGGATAATGGTAGATCTTGATGAGATGATACAGGCCCTTGACAAGGTTACGCCGGGGCTGGCTTCCGATGAGACACTTTTATATGGCGTTGAAGTAAAGTTCTACTCCAATAAAGTAATCGTGAATAAGGATTTTGAAACCAGTATCAAGGGGCTCAGGGCTATCGGAGACGGAGCGGGAGTTACCAGAGGACTTCAGCAGGCGAGCGCGAACGGACTGTGCGTTGCACGCAGCATAATAAGGACTATGGACAAATGAAGAAGGCTGTTTTGATTATGGCCGTATCCGTCATGCTTCTTCTTTCGGCCTGTGGAAGCGGCGGCAGTGTAAGAAAGGTTGTCTTTACTACCGGCTTTTCAAATAAAGAGGTATTCAGGATAGAGGATATGCCCTGCTCTTTATCGGAAGCGATGGTTTATCTGGTCAACACCCAGAAGGGGTACGAGCGGTCTTTTGGCCCGGAGATCTGGCAGGTAAAAACTGATGACGGGACGGTCGAGGAAAGACTCAAGGAGTCGGTACTTGCGAAGATTGCACAGATAAAGGCCATGAATCTTCTGGCTGCAGAGAGCGGTATTGTGCTGGAAGAAGAGGAGATTTTAAAGACACAGGAGGCGGCAGAGGAATACTACAGCTCTTTATCTGAAGCTGACATTGCGGCCATGAATAATGTTACGCAGAAAGAAATTGAAAATATCTATGCGCAGCAGGCGCTTGCCGACAAGCTATACGACTCAATAATAAAGGATATTAATCCTGAGGTCAGTGATGATGAGGCAAGGATAATAACCGTTGCGCAGATTTTTACCAAGGACCTTGACAAAGCAAGGAGAGCGCAGACTCTCATATATGAGGGAAACAGCTTCGAGGATGTGGCGACTCTCTGCAATGAGGCGGATGAAGGTACCATCTCTTTTGGCAAGGGTGAGAGGGACATAGAATTTGAAAACGCTGCGTTCAACCTGAGAAACGAAGAGGTCAGCGGCATCATAGAGTCAGGTGATGGTTATGTTATCCTGAAATGCATCAGTACATTCAACAGGGACGAGACCGAGGAAAACAAGGTCAGGATCGTTGAGCAGAGAAAGAAAGAGGCATTTGGGGCAAAATATGATGACTTTGTGGCTTCACTTACCAAAGAACTGAATACTAAGCTGTGGGAGAGCGTTACGCTTGTGGATGATGAGAATGTTACAACGACGAGTCTCCTTGAGGTTTATAACAAATATTTCGGGGACTAAGGGGGTAAACGTAAGCAGTTCCTTTATGGTCCTTGTAAGGAGGGAAGATTATGAAAAAAAGCAGATCGGTAAGCGCAATTATTGCAGCTGTGCTGATAATGGGAACTATTGCTGGCTGCGGGGCGGGAGCTCAGAAGGCTGATCAGGGAAATGACAGTGCCAATGCTTCCTCTCAGGAGAATGACGCAGGAAAGGACGAGACTACGGGCGGCAGCAAAAATGATAAAGCTCAGGAAAGTGATGGGAATGACGAAAGCAAAGACGACAGTAAAAATGCTTCCGCAGCTAATGCAAAAGCGATCCTGGGTGAGTGGCAGTTCGTCTATTCAAAGAGCAAAACTGATTACAAAGATGGTACAAGCTATGATGGCTTTTCCATGGGTGACGATGAGTATGGTCTGGATTCTGCCATAATTATCAGGGAGTCGGAAGGCGGCCTTTGCTGCGATTATTTATTCAATGGATATGAGTACACTGAGAGACTCTACGGGGTGAAGCTCAATTATCTTGAAGAAGCAGCACATCCCGGGTGTGAAAATGACAAGTGGTGCTATGAGTTCAGTGGCTGTTTTGAAGACGAGGAGAGTCTGAGAAGGGTGACGGTTACTGATGACGACATGCTCATTGTGTCATCGGAATATATTTATGATGATGCTGATTATCCTGAATACAGCAGCAGAACGGTAAATGAATACAGATACCTCAAAAAGGATGACGAGAGGCTTAAGGATGTTGACAGCCTGAGGTATTTTGATGAGGTGAAGGTAAGCAATGTCATAGAGCTTGTGAACAGCATGCAGAGCAATAGGCGCATAATTGTTGAGCCGGGTACATACGATTTCTCAAAGGTCTCTTCTGACCAGATCAAAACTGCGCGGGCGCAGAATGAGTATGGTGCGGTCATCTTCACGGATGTTTCCAATGTCAGGATTGAGGCAGCAGGCGGCGGAGAAGTTCTCTTTTGTATTGATTCGGCATATGAACCTGTTGTGACATTTAAAAGCAGCAATCACATAAGCATCGAAGGCATAACGGCAGGTCATAATGCTGAGCCGGGTACCTGCAGCGGCAGCGTTTTGTCATTTAACGATGTGTCCGGACTAAAAATAGAAAACTGTAAACTTTTTGGAAGCGGGACCTACGGCATAGAGGCATATGCCACATATGATATAAATGTCTCCGACACCGATATATATGAGTGTACCTACGGGCTGCTTGATCTTAGAAGCATAGGAAATGCCATGTTTACAAATTGCAGCTTCAGGGATTCGAGCTACCTTTCAATGCTGAGCATCGACAACGCATACGATGTTACATTTGAAAAGTGCTCATTTACAGGCAACAGGGTTGACAGTGACCGCGACTATTTTGTTGAACTCGGAGAGTATGACAGTGCCACCTTCAGGGATTGTACGTTCAAGGACAATAAGTTCTATACTTTCTCGAACAGAGAGGTGACTCTGGACAACTGCAAGGATGAAAACAATTCGGCAAAGTTCAAGGATATTGCAAAGACTGACGAGACCCCTGATAAGGACAGCATCTTAAAACAGTACGATGAGGCGCTGGCCCGTCAGAAGGAGATTGACGACAAGATTAAAGGTGATGCGCTTCTTGATCAGCAAAGTCTTAACCAGCTGGCCTTCGAGGAATATGATATGTGGGATGGCCTGCTTAACAAGATCTGGGGGTATATTGGTGTCACGCTCGATGAAAAAGACATGGAAGAGCTTCGAGAAAAGCAGAAGAGCTGGATAAAGGAAAAAGAAGCAAAGATGAAAAATGACGCCAAAGACTTTGAGGGCGGCTCCATGGCTCCGATGATCGAGTACGGAAGCGGCGCCGAATTTACCCAAAAGCGCGTCGAAGACTTGATAGGTACATATCTGAAGTGACATTAGTTTTAACTATTTGTTAGGTTACAATTCAGTTGCCAGCCAGCCGGGGCGGGTCAGAGCAAGTGTAAGGCTGAGCCGGGGAGCTTTGAAAAACGTCGGTACTTTGCGACCGTATTTTGGTCGCTTAGTACCGCTACGTTTTTCACAGAGCGAGAGCGTCCACCGGGCAGACTTACACTTGCGGCGGCCTGCCCCGGCTGGCTGGCAACTGAATTGTAGCTTTGTTAGCACTCATTTAAGATGAGTGCTAATTTTTTATTGACTTTTGCCGTGGAGCGTCTTAAACTATTTCATGTACGATACAAAGGTGTTCTTTATACAGGGAGTGCCGTAGGGACTGTACGTAATTATTTAAGGAAAAAGGAGTGAGAATTATGGCTTCAAAGAAGGGAAATCTTTCAATTAACAGCGAGAACATGTTTCCAATCATCAAGAAATGGCTCTATTCGGATCATGATATTTTTTACAGGGAAGTGATCTCAAACGCGTGTGATGCGATCACCAAGATCCGCAAGATGGATATGATGGGTGAGTATGAGCTTCCTGAGGGCTTTAAGCCCCGTGTGGATATCGTATTAAATGACAAAGAGAAGACTATTAAGATAATTGATAACGGTATCGGAATGACAGCCGAGGAGGTTGAGGAGTATATCAACCAGGTGGCTTTTTCCGGTGCCACGGACTTCCTCAACAAGTACAAGGACAAGGCCAATGCTGATCAGATCATCGGTCATTTCGGACTGGGCTTCTACTCAACATTTATGGTATCTGATTATGTGGATATTGATACACTTTCCTGCAAGGGCGGTCCTGCTGTTCATTGGACATGTGATGGCGGGTCCGATTTTGAGATGAGTGACGGCGACAGGGCTGAGGTTGGTACAACAGTTACTCTTCATCTTTCCGATGACTGTCTTGAGTTCTGTAACGAATATAAGGCAAGAGAGGTAATACAGAAATACTGCTCCTTCATGCCTTATGAAATCTACCTTTCACGAGAGAATGAAGAGGGAACAGAGACTATTAAGGAATCTGAGAAGCACGATGACGATGTTGTCATTGAGGTGATCGAGCCCGAGAAGAAGGAAGAGAAAAAGACAGAGGGCGAAGAAGGCAAATCCGAAGAGACAGAGACCGAGACGAAGGAAGAGGAGAGAAAGCTCAAGATAAAGAGAAGACCTGAGCTTTTGAACGACACACATCCTCTGTGGGCAAAGACTCCGAAGGACTGCACGGATGAAGAGTACAAGGAATTCTACAGGAAGGTCTTCAGGGATTACAAGGAGCCGCTGTTCTGGATCCACCTGAATATGGATTATCCTTTCAATCTGAAGGGTATACTGTACTTCCCTAAGATCAACATGGAGTTTGAATCGATTGAAGGTACGATCAAGCTCTATAACAACCAGGTATTTATAGCTGACAATATCAAGGAGGTCATACCGGAATACCTGATGCTGCTTAAGGGTGTGATTGACTGCCCCGACCTTCCTTTGAATGTGTCGAGATCTGCCCTGCAGAACGACGGTTTTGTAAAGAAGATATCTGAGTATATCTCCAAGAAGGTAGCCGAGAAGCTTGCAGGTCTCTGCAAGACAGACAAGGAAAACTATGACAAGTACTGGGATGACATAAGCCCGTTCATCAAGTATGGTTGTCTTCGCGACGACAAATTCTGTGAGAAGATGACGGATTACATCCTGTTCAAGAACCTTGACGGCAAGTATCTCACAACACCTGAAGCTCTTCAGATCAATAAGGACGCTGAGGCTGACGCTGCTAAGAGTGAAGCTGTGGACGAGAATGGCGAGAAGGTTGAGGCAGAGGTTGTTGATGAAAACGGCAATCCTGTAAAGGCTTCTGAAGGAGAGAATACAGCCAAGGCAGATGCAGAACTGGCTGATGATACAGACAAGGCTGATGACAAGAAGGAAGAGGAGAAGGAAAAAGAGCCCCGCACTATCTACTATGTGACCGATGAGCAGCAGCAGAGTCAGTACATCAACATGTTCAAGGCTCAGAAGATGGATGCCTTCATCATGAACCACAACATTGATGTACCTTTCATGGAGCAGCTTGAACGCAAGAATGAGGGAATCCGCTTCCAGAGGATCGATGCAGACCTCACGGATACATTTAAAGCCAAGACTTCCAAGAAGGCAGCAGCTGAGCTTGAGGAAAAAGAAAAAGAGCTCTCAGAGAAGATAAAGAAAGCCCTTAAAAATGACAAGCTCACTATCAAGCTTGAAAAGCTCAAGGACAAGAAGATGTCTTCGATGCTCACGGTTTCAGAGGAATCAAGACGTATGGCAGAGATGATGAAGATGTATGCCATGAACGGAATGAGTATGGGCGACTTCGGCAACGAAGGACAGACTCTTATCCTTAATGCAAATCATCCTCTTGTTCAGTACGTTCTGGAAAATGAGGATGGTGAGAATACCACAATGATTTATGAACAGCTCTACGACCTGGCCCGCATCCAGAATGCACCGCTGGAGGGTGAAGCGATGACAAAGTTCATAGCAAGAAGCAACGAGATCATGATGATGCTAACAAAATAAAAAATATGATGCCTTGGGAAAACCATTAAAAGGTTTTCCCAAGGCTTTTTGATTACCTGAACTGATTGAGGTTTTCGCTATACTCATAGCCGATTGCTTTGAGTTTTGAGATGATAGCCTCTTTTTCTTCTCTGCCAAGGTCAAGACCCTCTGCCAGGCTGTCAAAAGATTTATACTTATCCCGGAGAAGCGTATTTAAGTAACTTAAGAGCATAACCGGATCCTGTGGAAGCATATCGAATTCCTCCTTGTAAATAAATATTATGAGTCGCCCGACAAAAGCTTAACAGTCCGGCTCCGGCCTGGCGAGCTTTTGTCGGGCAACTCATATCATTAAAGTGTTTTCTACTATACTATATCATGGTTGGAGAAATTTGCATCCACAACTGAATTGTAACGCTACATCGGGCATGTCATCAGAAAAATAACACATAATATTGGAACTATGTACATTTGTGTTGTATAATTAATGTGTAGTTTTGTATGTTTTTACGAATTTTTCTGATACTGGAGACACATGCAGCCAACAATTGATATTCACTGCCATATTATGCCGGGAGTGGATGATGGATCACCTGATATGAAAACCAGCCTTGAGATGCTCAGGATAGCGGATAAGAACGACATCACGCATCTGATACTTACGCCGCATCACAAGCCCATGCATCACAATGTGAGCCCAGAGCATAACGTCCTCTATCGAAAGGAGCTGCAGCAGAACGCAAGAGCTGAGGGTATAAGGGCTAAGCTTTTTTCAGGCAATGAGATATATTACAGCGATGAAACTGTAGATGAGCTGATGCGCGGGGAGGTGTGTTCCCTTGCAGGCTCTGATTATGTTCTTATCGAGTTTCATCCGACCAATCCATATAAGGCCATTCAGAATGCCATGTACCGTGTCCTGACGGCGGGCTTTATTCCAATAGTAGCTCATGTGGAGAGATACAGTGATATAGTTACAAAGCCTGTGCATGTGGAAGATCTGATCGAGATGGGGTGTCTGATCCAGGTCAATGCATCCAGTATTATGGGAAAATATGGTTTTGGAATCAGCTCTTTTACCAGGAAGCTCCTTAAGAAGGAGCTGGTTCATTTTATTGCTTCAGATGCTCATGACACCGGGAACAGGGCGCCGCAGCTTCTGGAGTGCAGGAAGTATGTTGAGAAAAAGTATGGGGATGAATATGCTAAAGAACTCTTTTTTACTAATCCTGCAAATGTTCTGAGAAATGAAAGTATATGACTATGTGATCAATCTGTGAGGTGCTAAGACCCGTGGGGAACAGAGACGACATTATAGAAATTAATTTGGGAGAACTGTTTGCAGTTCTTTTAGGCAGGGCTTTTCTGATAATAAGCGCAGGAGTGTTTTTTGCACTGGCAGGTCTTTTTATCAGCAAATTCATTCTGCATCCTGTTTATGATTCAACTACCAAGATCTATATTTTAAATAAAGAAGAGAATCAGACCGTCACCTATTCTGATGTGCAGATTTCCACACAGCTGACGCAGGACTATGCGGAGCTGATCAAGAGCAGATATGTTATCGAGGAGGTTATCCAGAGACTTAACCTGGTTGACAAAGGCTATGAGGATCTTAGCAAGGTGCTCAGGGTAGACACTCCTTCCGATACCAGAATTGTTGCTATAACAGCCAGGGATGAGGATCCTCTCATGGCCATGCAGATAGCAAACTGCATAAGGGAAGTGGCCAGTGAACATATCGCCAATGTTATGGATATTGATGCCATCAATGTTGCGGAAACTGCAAATGTCCCTACCAGAAAATCCGGTCCCAGCGTCATAAGATGGACAATTATAGCCGGATTCGTAGGAGCAGTGCTTGTGGCTTTTTTTGTCATACTTGGTTATCTTTTGGATGATACCATCAAGAGCAATGACGATGTTGAGAGATATCTGGGGCTGAGTACTCTTGCCCTTGTGCCGCTTACTACTGATGAGACTGACAAGAAGAAAAACAAGAAGAGCGATAAGAAGAAAAAGAAGTAGGAGAAGTATGCATGCAGACCGCCAAACTTCACTTCAGCCAGGCTGAAAACAATTACCAGATCAAAGAAGCATATAAGACTCTTCGAAGCAACGTGGAATTCAGCGGACAGAATGTAAGGGTAATATCCGTGACAAGCTGTACTCCCGGTGAAGGAAAGACCACGGTGGCGATGGCTCTGGCGAGGGCTTTTGCAGAGGCAGGGAAAAAGACGGTGCTTGTTGATGCCGACATGAGAAAGTCTGTTCTTGTAGGAAGATACAGGACGGGATCAGTGAGGCTTGGTCTGACTCATTGTCTTGTGGGAAGAGAGAGACTGTCCAGCGTTATCTGTGAAACCGATACGCCTAATCTCTATGTAATATTTGCGGGGCCTGTTCCGCCCAATCCAAGTGAGCTTTTGGGCGGCAAAATTTTTGGCAAGGTTCTTGAGAACATGAAGCAGGTGTTTGACTATGTGATAATAGATACCCCGCCTCTTGGTTCGGTCATCGATGCGGCGGTTGTAGCCAAGCAGTGTGATGGAACAGTCATGGTGATAGAGAGCAATACCATCAGCTACAGGTTTGCGCAGAGAGTCAAGGATCAGCTGGATAAGGCCGGGGCAAAGATGCTCGGTGTTGTTCTCAACAAGGTTGATCTCAATGGCAAGGGCTACTATGGCCATTACGGCAGCTACTATGGGAGGTACTACGGCAAGTATTACGGCAAGTACTATGGCAAGGACAATGATGATGCATTATCTGCTCCAAAGACAAGACCTAAGGCTCAGGAAGCAGATCTGGCACCTGACGAAGATGATCTTGATGAACTTAACTATCTGGCAGGCGTTACAAGAAAGGACTGATAATAAGTCGTGAGAGGCAATATTCTCGGAATAGTATTTACTATATTGAGTGGGATCCTGATCTTTCTGATTGCTTTTGCATATACGAGAAGTGACAGGCAGGAGCCGGAATTTCGTTTTTCTGCAGTAGATCTGACTTACAATTCAAGTACGACAGACAAGGATCTTAAGATTGGAATCAACGCATTTGATACAAAGGACGGCGACCTTACAAACAGAATTGTCGTAGAGAAGGTAGTGCTCAACAAGGAGAAGGAAACAGCCGTAGTGTATTATGCAGTGGCTGATTTCAGCGGAAATGTGACCAAGCAGTCCAGGGTATTTCCGGCTGATATAGCGGATATAGAGAATAACGGTAATTCTGTTGATGAGATGGAGGATGTACATTTTCCTAACATGCTCTCATCCGATGACGGAGTTACTGTGGGCGTGCAGATGCAGCCAGCGAACAATGCATCAATTTTCGAAAAAGGATATTTGGGAACTGTTGCAAATGGTGCGGGCGACTGATGTTGTATATTTTTTATCCTAAGGCGGTTCTGAGAGCTGATATTCCTTAGGAGCATTGAGGGCAAATGCTATGAGCAGGTTGGGTAAGACAGCCCTCATTATATGGGCCAGTGTGATGACGGTCATAGCTGTTGGGCTGGCGGGCTTCGAAGTAATAAGAGGACTGGGGAAATCCAGTCTGAGTTCCAAGTCTGCTACAACGAACCCGCAGCTTGCACAAACGGAGTATGTGACTACAGACGAGTCGCAGACCAGGGCGTGGCAGTCCGACTGGGTGAGATATAATGGGGAGGTTTATGATTACAACGAGGATATAACAACGTTTCTCATCATGGGAATTGACAAGGATGATGAGAAGGTTGAAGAGGTATCAGAGGGAACAGACGGAGGTCAGGCTGATTCTCTTTTCCTGCTTGTGCTCAATCCCCGGAATAAGTCAATAAGGATAATCGGTATCAACAGAAATTCCATGACAGATGTGGACATTTATGATGAGTATGGGAGATACCAGACAACTGTAGTTGCACAGATTGCGACGCAGCATGGTTTCGGAAACGGAGTGGAAAAGAGCTGTGAATATCAGGTCAAGGCTGTTTCCAACATGTTCTATCAGCTTCCTATTCATGGGTATGCCGCAATTAATATGAGTGCAATTCCCATAATCAATGACCAGGTTGGCGGAGTGGATGTAACTGTACTTGAGGATTTGACAAAATTCGACAAGTCACTTGTCAAGGGCGCAAATGTTCATCTTGAAGGAAAGACTGCATATCATTATGTAAAGAGCCGTGATACAAGTATTTACGGTTCAAGCGATATGAGGCTTGAGAGGCAGCGTCAGTATCTGAATGGCTTCATCGAGGCGGCACGCAATGAGTGTAAGGTAAATACCAACGCGGCAGTAGATATTTTTACATCAATAATGGATAAGATGGTGACGAATATCACTGTTGATGAGGTGAGCTATCTGGCACCTCTGATCACCGGTTATAGCTTCAATCCCGATGACCTCAGGATGATAGAGGGGACAAATCAGAAGAATGGCGAATTCGAAGAGTTTATTATTGATGAAGACAGCCTTTATCAGACAATAATCGACGTTTTTTACGAAAAAATTGATAATTTGGACTAAATAATGAGAATTAATAGCCGATATATGAGTATAGATAGGTTGATTAACGGGACTATTCGGAAAAGGATTATTGTCCTGGCTTTGATCCCTGTATTACTTACGGGGTGTGGAAAAGCTTCAGATGGTAATTTGCAGGGCTCTGACTGGTCAGGTGCACGCGATAAGGCTGCAGCTGATTCTCATGTGGATTTTCAACAGCTCAGGGAAGAGAATAGCGATATATTTGCCTGGATTTATGTTCCGGATACAAACATCGACTATCCGGTTGTTCAAAACGGTGAAGGCGATGATACCTATTACAGGGATCACAATGTAAAAAAACAGGTAGATCCGAAGGGTGCGATTTATATTGAATCCGCGAACCTTACTGATATGTGCGACTTTAATGAGGTGGTGCATGGCTCTTCGCCGGATGATGGGACTATGTTTTCGGGGCTTTCCAATTTTCTCGACAGACCATTCTTTGAAGAACATCCTTATGTATATGTTTATCTGGATGGTAATGCACTGATTTATTATGTGTTTGCTGCTTATGTGAGGAATAATTCAAGACTTCTTGAGATGTACGATTTCACATATGTCAAGGGCTGCCAGGACTTTCTCGATGAGATATACGATTCAAAGTCAATGAACAAGATAGTCAGAAGCGGCTGGGAGAATGCGGTGGAGCCTGATAACTTTATTATCACTCTAAGTACCGAGAACAGAGATGATCCTCAGAGGCAGACAGTGGTAGTAGGGTGTCTCGTAGGAGATGCCGCAGGCAGGATAAACAGAACTTTAGATTATTCAGATCCGGATACAGAATAGTAACTGACAATTTTTTTAGAAGGTATGGAGGCATGAAAATGAAGAGACTACTTGCTATCGCACTTTGCTCTGTTATAGTAGCTGTTTCGCCTGTGTCTGCGATTGCGGCAGAGCCAGGGGGGTCAAACAGTATCACTGCCGAGGACATTAAGGAAATCAAGGACAAGCTTGATACAATCTCGGGAGACGTTAAAGAACTTGTTAATCTTGTAAAGGCTCAGGATCCCAGTGTCGTAATCAACAACAATCCTACCATTACCAACAATCCGACGAATAACAATACAAATAGTCCTACAACGACGAATTATAATGATAATAACGTTGGCGGAAATACTATAGGCGGCAACACTATTACAAATAACAATAACAGCAGCAGCGATACTACAGTGACCAACACCAGCTCTTCTGAGAGCGGCGGTGGAGCGGTACCTGTACCCGTACCTGTTCCGGTTCCTCCTGCACCACCGATTCCGGGCGGCGGCGGAAATGGCGGAGGCGGCGGTGGTTCTTCCTCCGGGTCTTCTGCTAACTGTGTTGTTTATAACGGATGCTGTGTCTATGCATGCAAAAAGATTGTGATCAACGGCTGCAAGAGCAATGCGACCTTCATGGTAAACGGAGTATCGGGCGGAACAGCATCATCTGCCAGTGATCTCGCAAAGAAGGTCGGTGGAAGCCTTGTATGCTGCTGTGAGACTTCTGCTCCGGGCGTTGTTTTCTCAACTGCTAAGGTCAATTTCTTTGTCAATGGAGTTCTTGACGGCGACAACGTGGCAGTTTACCAGCTCCAGAATGGTAAATGGGTTCAGCTTTCAGTTTCCGAGATCAGGAAGGACCACGTTGTAGTTAATATGAGTAAGCATGGTCCGCTTGCATTTATCAGGGTTCCTGCGCTGGCAACCATCGGCTGAGGGTCGTCTCTGCCTGATGGCTGTTTGGTACAAAGAAAAGTCAAAAGTTTAAGTATTGTGTAAAATTTGTTTCGTCATAAATGATCTGCGTTAAGCAGTCTCTGAATATGACTATTGCTTGAGGGGGCAAAAATATGGCTAATACAGCGGCAATGCCGGTTGTGAATGAAGTTCCGGTCGCAACGATAGGCAAAAAGATTATTGAACTGAATTATCAGGAAATTTATGATCACAAGCCAAATATTTACAAGTGGACAAAAAGATTATTTGATATCGTTGCATCGTGCATTGCGCTGGTCATTTTATCGCCGATATTTCTGCTGACTGCCCTTGCAATTATTCTTGAGGACGGAGGTCCGGTGTTCTTCACCCAGCAACGTGCAGGGAAGGACATGAAGAGCTTCAAGATCTATAAGTTCAGGAGCATGTACAAAAATGCTGAGGCTCAGTTCGAGAGGATGCAGGAGCAGAATGAACAGACAGGACATGCCTTCAAGATCAAGGATGATCCAAGGATAACTCATGTTGGAAAGTTTATCAGAAGATATTCAATCGATGAATTACCGCAGCTCTTCAATATAATAAAGGGAGATATGAGTATTGTCGGACCAAGACCTATCCTCACATCCCAGATGGAAGAGTGCAATGCATATGAGAAACAGAGACTTATAGTAAAACCCGGTCTTACATGCTACTGGCAGGTATGCGGAAGAGCAAAGATCAAATGGGACAGATGGGTTGAACTGGATCTTCAGTATATTGAAGATATGGGCATGTTAAAGGATATTGAGCTTATATTCAGAACATTCCCTGCAATATTCGGACAGGATGGAGCGTATTAAAATATAAAAAAGGGAGCTGTGCAAATGCACAGCTCCTTTTATGATTCTTGAAAAACCAGGTCTGACATGAAATTGTATCTATAAAACGTATGTGCGTCTGACTGTAACGCAATAATCAGCCTTTTACAGCACCTTCTATCATACCTTCCATGATCTGCTTCTGAGCAATGAGGAAGAGGATTATCATCGGTATGATTGCGAGGAGAGCAGCAGCGAGGATCATGTTCCACTGTTTTACATAAGATCCTACAAATGCCTGAACTGCTACAGGAAGTGTTTTTACTGCGCCGTTCTGACCAAGCATCATTGAAGGGAGAAGATAATCGTTCCAGATCCACATTCCGTTAAGGATTGTAACGGTTGTGATAACCGGTGTAAGGAGCGGGAAGATTATCTGGAAGAAGGTCTGCTCCGGAGTGCATCCGTCAATTGAAGCAGCCTCTTCGAGGTCGAAGGGAACACCCTTTATGAATCCGTTCAAGATGAACACTGTCATGGCTCCGCCGAAACCAAGGTAAGCAAAAACAATACCGGGAACTGACTGAAGCATAGGGATTCCGATAAACTTACCAACATCTCTGAAAGTAGAGATAAGAGGAAGCATAACTACCTGGAAGGGAATGATCATTGATGCGATGAATGTGAAGTAGATCACAAGTGACCATTTTGTCTTGTTACGGCAGATAATCCAGGCTGCCATGGATCCGAAAAGAGCAAGAAGTACGAGTGAAACAACTGTAATGAGAGCAGAGAAACCAAATGCTGACCAGAAAAGGAAGTGTGTGTTGTTTATAACATCACCGAGGTTCTGTGTGAGCTGTGGGATGCTTGCTCCATTAAAGCCAATTGGATTTTTTGTGATCTCTTCAGTAGGCTTGCAGGAGTTGATCACAACCAGGAAGAAGGGAAACAGTACATAAATAGCAATTATTATGGCGATGATAAGTCTTATTACAACGCTCGATGTTTTTTCTTTTGTATGCATTATAATTCCACCTCCTTCTTATTGGATATACGAACCTGGATTATTGATACTGTTGCAAGGATAATGAAGAACAGTACGGCCTTTGCCTCACCAAATGAGTACTCGTTGTTGATAACTGCGGTGCTGTAGATGTTGAGTGCGAGCATTTCTGTACCGTTTGTAAGGTAGTTGCCGAGGAAATCGGGAACTGAGCCTGTACCATTTGTAAGAGCAAGGTTAACATCGAACTGTTTGAAGGCTGATGTAAGTGTAAGGAAGGTACAGATTGTGATCGTAGGTGCAATCATAGGAATCTTGATGTTGAAAAGAGTCTGCATTGGGTTTGCACCGTCGATAGCTGAAGCCTCAAGTACATCTCCGGGGATTGTGTTAAGTCCTGTGATGTAGATGAGCATGATATAACCTGCGTACTGCCAGATATATACGATAATGATGGCTAAGAAAGCCGTCTTTGTATCCGAAAGCATTGAGTAAGTGCCGGTAAACTTGGTAACAACGTTACTGAAAATGAACTGCCATATATAACCAAGAACGATACCGCCGATAAGGTTGGGCAGGAAGTAAGCTGCTCTGAAAAATCCCAGTCCCTTTATCCTTGATGTGCAAAGAAGAGCAAGAAGGAATGCTACGACATTTACAAGGATCATGTTGAAAACAACGAACAGGAATGTGATAAGTATTGACCAGAGGAAGCTTGCCTGTTTAAACATTCTCGCATAATTGGCAAAACCTACAAAACCTTTGAGCCTGATACCATTCCAGTCTGTGAAGGAATATCCGATACCAAGAATAAGAGGAATGATAACTGTTACCAGAAATGCGAAAAGCAGTGGGAATAAAAACAGAAGATTGATTATTGCACGGTGATACTTAAGTGTTGGGAAATAGTAGAGGCCTGCAATGAACAAGAGTACACCTATAACAATAAGCGCGCCTCTCGACGAATAAGCTGGGCCACCCTTTGCTATTGCAACACCGAGACCCCAAATGGTAAGCACAATTCCGATTATCAGGGAGGCAAAAGAAAATGTCTTTCTTCCTATTGAAAATGTACCCATAAGTAATCCCCCTTTCATGAGGTGTGAAGAAAAAAGTTAAAAGTTGGTTATGCTCTGTGTTAACCTGAGCAATGGTTAATGTTTTTTGGTAAAAAACGGACAGGGCACGGAGCCCTGTCCGTTTGCAAACTTAATTACTGTGCATAGTAGTTAGAAATAACCTGAGCCATTGTAGATGTGAACTTGTCAGCATCAAGTGTTCCCTTAGCATAATCTGCGAATACCTGGCAGGTTACGTTCTGGAGACCATCCTTCTTGAGCATTGTGTGCCAGCCTGAGAAGTTGCCTGATGTGATGTAGCTGTTCATGCTCTTGTAGAAAGGATTAACAGCTTCGTACTTGCAATCGCTGAAAGGAGATACAAGACCAGCGTCCTCAACGAGGATCTTCTGAGCTGAATCGCCTGCGCACCAGTTGAAGAATGCTTTTGCACCGTCAACGTTGCCCTCTGAATATGCTACCCAGTATGAAGGAGGACCAGCGATGATTGTGTTGATACCGTCTTCAAATGCATAAGGAGCGAAGCCGCACTCGAAAGATACATCCTCAGGTGATGTTACACACCAGTTACCCTGTGTAATGAATACATACTTGCCATCCTTGAAGCCGGCAACCTGATTGTCATATGTTCCGTCAACAAGAAGAGCGGGATCTGAATACTGGTTCATCATGCCGATGAATTCAGCGAAAGCCTTCATTCTGGCTTCATCAATCTTTCCACCGTCGTTGAGAAGATCGATGTAAGTTGTGTCGTCTGCCTTAAGACCTGCATCGAGGTACTGGCCAAATACGTGTGTTCCTGAAGACCATCCAAGGTTTGCAGGCTCTGCGCACCATCCGAATACTGCAGTGATGCCGAGCTCATCCTTCTTGGAATCAAGTGTCTCGCAGGCTTCCTTCCATGCTGCAGGAGATGTAAGAGTAGCAGGATCAACACCGGCCTGCTTAAGAAGGTCTGCATTGTATCCAAGAGCTGTAGCCTCTACAGTGTAAGGGAATCCGATTGTTCCCATTGAAGCATTGTTAAGAGCAAACTCTGTCTTTGTTGTCCACTCTTCGCCGGAAAGATCGGCAAGCATGCCATCCCATGTCTCAGCCTGGTTAGCCTCGATTACGAAGATGTCAGGCATGTTGTCGGCCTGATACATTTTCTTGAGCTCGTCAGATGCATTTGTGTCACCACCGATAGTCTCAACTGTAAGAGTATTGCCTGTCTCCTCGAGATACTTAGCTGCAAGAGCCTGCATCTGATCATTGATCTCAGGCTTACCATTGAGAAGTCTTACAGGATCAAATGATCCGCCGGCTGCCTCTGCGCTTCCTGCATCAGCCTGAGCATTGTCGGCCGGAGCGTCAGTCTTGGTCTCTGTTGTAGCCTCTGTTGTTGTGTTGTCAGATGTTGTTGCTGCGGGTGCGCTGCCTGACTCGCCACAAGCTGCGAGTGAAGCTACCATCGTTCCTGCAAGAAGTACTGACATCAGTTTCTTTTTCATTGAATTTCCTCCTTTTGTGCAATGTGCCATAACTTACTTATTTTTTGGCGGTTACTTTTGCGCATAAGTTGTACGCTAAATACAAAATATCACAATGATTGATAAATTTCAAGCCATTTATCAAAAAAAACTTGGGCGAAATCGGCATGAATAGTGGAAAAGTGCGGTATTTGCTGAACTTAATCGTTATCGATATTTTATTAAAAAACAATAAAACGTTTATAAAATTAACAGGGAAACATAAAAAATGACCAACTTACGCGCATAAGCTTAAGTTGGTCAAGTTGAACAATGTGATATATAGTTATTTGTTTATGTTTTTGACAGTATCACGGATTACAAGGTGTGCAGGCAGTTTTATCTGATTGGGAGTCTTCTGTCCGGAGAGCTGTTTCAGAAGAGTGGCGGCAGCGGTGACACCCTTTGCCTTTACGTCCTGATGTACGGTTGTGAGTGCAGGTCTGTGAAGCTGTCCCAGCATGTTGTCGTCAAATCCGACAATGGAGATGTCTTCTGGAACTGAAATACCTCTGTCGGTCAGGGCGGCAATAAGTGTTACTGCATAAAGATCTGATACACACATGATGGCAGTAAATTCATCGGAGCGTCCACATATTTCGTCAAGGCTTTCTTCTATCTCATCGGCCCGGGGTTTGATCTTCAGGAAATTGGTGCTGCTGAACCTGATCCTGGCATCTTTCAGTGCTTTTTTATATCCGTTGAATCTTGCAAGATCTACACCATTCATGTTGTCTGAGAGGAAAGCAATTTTTCTGTGTCCCTGAGATATGAGGTAATTTGCCATATCGTAGGTACCCTGTTCATCATCGAGTCCGATGTTGGTGAAGTGTTTGAGACCTTCGATGGAGTAGGTATCTATACAGACGATTGGCTTTTTGTACTTTTCACTCACTCTTATGCCGTCATCGTTGAGCATACCAAAGAGGATAAGTCCGTCGACGTTCCAGGTGGAAACATGTCTCATTATCTCATCTGTGTCGCTTGAGATGTACAGCATCATAAAGTAGCCGGCATTTCTGATTGTTTCTTCGACTCCGCCAATGAGAACAGATACGAAAGGATCCATTATCAGGTTTTCATATTTGTCGGCTCTCGCCTTTAACGCAAGACCAATTATCTTGGACTCGTTCTGCGCAAGGTTGCGGGCGCTGATGTTTGGTACGTAATCAACTTTTTTCAAAAAGTCCTGTACCTTTTTCTTGGTCTCATCTGATACCTCACCGGTTTTTCCGTGTATTACATTTGAGACGGTGGTGGTGCTCATATTAAGTTGTTTTGCAATTTCTTTAATCGTGATCATGGTTATTTTGGTCTTTACAAAAAAATGATGTTGTTGTATCTTTGTTCACAAAATAACACGGCACAATACATGTTGACAAGCTTTAAAGTGATAAATTTTAAAAACGGAAACATGTAGATGTGCTAAAACCCGCATGAATACTGGTTTCTTGGCGGTGGCTGGGAAAATGCAATTTTATGATAAGGAGTAATATGAATACAAAATATAACAAAATCACTGATTCGGGTAATGTGGAAGAGATGCTTTCAAAGGCAGAGGAGAGAGTAAAGGATCTGATGATCCCGGAGGGAATCCCACACGGCGATATGCCGGGAGACAAGATTGAGATCGGTGAGAGCCATATTGCCAAGGCAAGGACAATCTTTCCTCATCTTGTAAAGAATCTTAAGGAAGTAATGGAAAAGAATCCCTATAACAGAGCGGTGATAGCAGTCTGCGGCGGATCAGGCGTTGGAAAATCCGAGATTGCGTCACTTTTGTCATATCTTCTTGAGCAGGCCGGAATTGGCAGCTACACAATGTCAGGGGACAACTATCCCCACAGGATTCCTATGTACAATGATGCCGAGAGACTTCATACATTCAGGAAATGCGGTATCAGGGGTATGGTTGACGGTGGTGTCATGAATTCTGAAAATGCTGAAAAGATAAGGGAATATCAGAGGGAAGAAACTGATGCTGACAAGGCGCACTTAAGTACTGACAGCTGGTTTAAATACTACTTTGAGGCAGGTTCAAAAGGGCTCTCAGAGTATCTTGGAACTCCGAATGAGACAGACTTTGCGGAGGTTGATCAGATTATGAAGGCCTTCAAGGATGGAGCTGACAGTCTCTGGCTTAAGAGAATGGGAAGGGATGAGGCTTCATTGTGGTATGACGAGATTGATATGTCAGAGAAGAGGGTTCTTATAGTTGAGTGGACACATGGCAACAGCGACTATATGAGCCAGGTGGATATACCGATTCTTCTTAACAGCACTCCTTTGGAGACGCTCGAGCACAGAAGGTCAAGAAACAGGGACGGAAAACTTGACAGTCCATTCACTATGCTTGTTCTTGAGCTTGAGCAGAAAAAGCTGATTGACCAGGCTCACAAGGCGAAGATAATAATCTCTAAAGCAGGGGAGATTATCAGCTACGACGAGTTCAAAAAGCTTATGTCTGAATGAGAAGCAGTGACCTGATAATATGATGCAGCGTTCCGGTATCCGCAGGAGGCCGGAATAATTCAGACACAAACTGTCGTTTACAGAGGAGGATAATAATGAGTAACTATGTTGACAACGGCCCAATGCTGAATGCCTATCCCGACAGCATGGGCGGAACTATGAAGGATATCACAAAGGTCCTTTCGAAGGATGAGTTTAAGGATACTTTTCAGTCTTTTTATATTCTGCCTAGTATATTCAATACAGATCTGGACAGAGGCTTTTCGGTCATCGATTACAGCATTAATGAGCAGATGGCTGCCAAAGAGGATATAGACAGGCTTGGGGAGCTTGGGATTGATCTTAAGCTGGACTTTATTCTGAACCATGCTTCGGTTCTTTCGCCGCAGTTTCAGGATCTTATAAAGAACGGAGAAAACTCAAAATATGCAGATTTCTTTATTAACTGGAACAAGTTCTGGGAAGGCTATGGGGAAATGACCCCCGAGGGTTACATCCAGCCAAAGGAAGAGTACATAAAGGACATGTTCTTCAGAAAGCCCGGACTTCCGATACTTATGGTCAGAATGCCTGACGGAAAAGATGTTCCATACTGGAATACCTTCTATCAGGAGGTTCAGTACAAGAGACCTGACGTACAGGATCTGATGGACAGAATGAGCATCCAGTATCTCTCCGCGCAGAAGCTTTCAGAGCGTATCTGCAAAGAGCTTGATGAGGGCAAAAAGCCATCAGAGATAGATTTTACCGGCTTTGAAAAGTACAGGGATGAGTGCATTGAGCTTCTTGAGTCAGGCAGAAGATACCTTGGACAGATGGACCTGAATATCAAGTCTGACCTCGTATGGGAGCACTACCGCAATACACTTAATGCACTGGCTGGCTATGGCGCCAGGATCGTGCGCCTGGATGCCTTTGCATATGCACCCAAGGAACCCGGCAGGAAAAACTTCCTGAATGAGCCTGACACCTGGGATGTGCTTGAGAGGGTCAAAAAGCTTGCTGATGAGTTTGGTGTATCACTCCTTCCCGAAATTCATGCAAGCTACAGCGAAAAGATATATGAAACAGTAGCGAATAAGGGCTATATGACCTATGACTTCTTCCTTCCCGGACTTCTCATCTATGCTATTGAGAGCAGAAACGGCGAAGTGCTCAAAAACTGGGCACAGGAGCTCTGTGACAAGAATATAAGAGTAGTGAACATGCTTGGCTGTCATGACGGAATTCCGCTTCTTGACCTGAAGGGAATCCTTCCTGAGGAAGACATACAGAACATGATCGACACTATAGTTGGAAGAGGTGGATTTGTAAAGGATCTCCACGGCGCTAAAAATATGTACTATCAGGTAAATGCCACATATTACAGCGCTCTCGGAGATGATGACAAAAAGATGCTCTTTGCAAGAGCCATCCAGATGTTCATGCCCGGAAAGCCACAGATATGGTACCTCGACCTGTTTGCCGGAAAGAACGACCACGAAGCCGTAAAGCGTGCCGGAGCCGGCGGCCACAAGGAAATAAACAGAACCAACCTCACCATGGAGCAGATGGAAGAAGCTCTTGAGAAGGACGTAGTAAAGAAACAGCTTGAACTCCTCAGATTCAGAAACACGAATCCCGCCTTCGGCTTTAACTCAAAGCTCACAGTAAACTGGGAAGGCTCAGTCCTTTCATTCACCTGGGAGAACAACAAAAACACAGCAAGCCTCCATGCAGACTTCTCCACCTACACCTACACAATAGATTAAAAATCTAACATTTTGACATAAGATGCACCCGCATAAACGCAGGTGCATCTTTTTGTGCAACAATAGGGCCTTTAGTCCGGGCAGTCAAATGAACCGTTCTTCTTACTGTTAAATCGGGACAACGTAGATACAATTCAGTTGCCAGCCAGCCGGAGCGGGCCAGAGCAAGTGAAAGGCTGAGCCGGGTGCCTTGAAAAACGTCGGTACTTAGCGCACGTACTTTGGGCGCTTAGTACCGCTACGTTTTTCACGGAGCGAAAGCGTCACCCCGGGCAGACTTACACTTGCGTCGGCCTGCTCCGGCTGGCTGGCAACTGAATTGCCCAACTTGTCCGCCCCTAAAATAGAATATTTTATAGAATGTTTATGTGCTTTTTTACGATAAATTAGGTATAATTTATTGTGTAGAGCTATTTTTGCTTTAAGGGGGGTATTGTTATGTCTGGAGATATCAAATGTTTTATTTCTGCTGCACTTATTCTTGTTATGCTTATCGCTTTCCCAATGGGCTATGGTGCCAGGGCCCAGGAATCCACAGCTACAACGATAAATACGAATGCTCAGGCTAATGCGGCACAGCAGGCAAAGCTTGCGGTCCCTGCTGAGCTTAAGGGTGCCATGCCCGCGCTTACGTGCTTTAAGTCTGACAGCTTTGGCGGCATAAAGGTGAATTACGACGGAAAGGATGATTTTATTGTGAAGGAAGGTGAGAATAAGGTAGCGCTCACTGTCACGATAAATGATGAGGCGAGGGCCAAAAAGAGCCTCGGAAGTCTCTGCCTCATATTCGGTACGATAAATATCGAGAATAAAAAGGGAATAACAGGTGTTTTTGCATGTAAGGTAACAGGGATTGCACCTGCAAAATACCAGGAATATGTTGATAAGGCTGGAAATAAGACACTCACTGATAAGGCAAAAGAGATAACTGACCCTCCGTCCGGGACAGCTAAGGATTTTCTGGATCTGGCTGAATATATAGCAGCACTTGAGGATGTATTTGGTCTGGTATATCCGGCTGCAGAGCCTGCCCAGAAAAAGAAAGAGACACCGGCTGCAGCAGCTGCTACAGCTTCTTCGAGTTCGGATTCGGGCTCCTCATCCGGTGGGGGAAGCAGCTCTGATGATAATGGAGGTGGTTCAGGTAAAATAACCCAGGTATACAACCGCACAATAGTTATTTATATGGATGGAACTGACCTTGAGTCAAATGAAGGCAGCGGAACTGATGGCCTTCTTGACATCCTTGCTTCTGATATTCCTGTAAATACCAAGATCGTAGTAGTGACAGGCGGCGCGAATACCTGGCACATGGACGACTATGGATACTATCAGGATTATACTGCAAGGACTCTTTATCCAAAATCCGGAGGTTATAGCGGGTGCTCAACTTCGGAGAAGAAAAAAGTGGATGAGACGGCAGCGGAGATGTATGCTCTTTACAGCACAAAGATCAGCGGACTTCAGGTATGGGAGATAGTAGACAACGGATCATACAATTCGCTTGATCTTGTTGCGACAGTGTCAGATGACTATATCATTGACCCGGCAATCCTGACAGCTTCAATTGACCTTGCAACTGCCTATGCACCTGCAGCGAACTATGATCTTATCATATGGGATCACGGCTCAGGTGTTGATGGATTTGGAGATGATGAACTCCTTACTGCCTGGGTTCAGAAAAATCCGAATAAACAGCCGCCTTTTAAAAACGGAATGACCATAGCAGATCTGTCTTCGGCAATTGAAAACACTGTTCTTGTAAAGAGTGGCGGAAAGTTTGATCTCATTGGATTTGATGCCTGCCTCATGGCAAGTGAAGAAGTGGCATACGCCCTTTCAAAATATACAAATTATTATGTTTCATCTGAAGAAATTGTGCCCACAAACGGCTGGAATTACAGAGGAATCCTGTCTGCTCTTAGTGAAAGTCCATATATGTCCACACCTCTTTTGGCAGATGCTATAGCCAGCAGCTTTATCAGTTCAAATAAGGATAACAAGTCGACCATGTCAGTTGTGGATATGAGCAAGATGGAGACACTGAACACGGCGCTGTCCAAATTTGCAAATCAGCTCGCCAAGGAAGCTGACGAGAATTACTACGGCATTCTCTGGGCGCTGGGGGCAGATTCTCACTTTGGTGACAGGAATGGTTATAACTCAAGCAATCTTTTTGACCTCAAGAGACTTGCAACAGCTTTTTCAAACGGAGATATTTTCTCTGAGGATCTAAAGAAAGCCAGCAGAGGAGTTATAGAAGCACTCTCATCAGCGGTTATTAATAATTACAATAACGACACTACAGTTGACAACGGCGGACTGAGTATATATTTCCCTATTTATGCGTTCTACTCAGCAACGAATGCAAAGGGCGAGACGGTATACAATGATATAGCTGCTGACAGGCTTAAGACCTATATCGATATGGAGGTTAACAAGGACTACGTCGACATGGCTGCGGACATGGCCGTAAGAAGTCTTGCGGGACGTCTTATCGGAGAGGAGTTCTGGCTTGACGATGCTGTTTCCATCGAGGATGTAATTTCCAAGATGGAGTCCAGGGACAAGTGGAAGGAAATCATTGAAGTATCCGGCATGGACAAGAATGATCCGGAGGATCCGCTTATTAAGGATATTGCAAAACTGATCCAGGACAGGATAACTGCCGGAGATATTGAGATTTCAATTCCGGAGCCGGTTATTGACGACGGTGCATATCTGGAATATGACGAGCCGGTGGAGGTTACGATAAAGGGTGCTGAACCCGTAATTGTGGGTGACTGGATAGAGGTAAGCGTAACGCTTGGAGATATTGAAGCATCCCTTGGAAATACACTTATGTATTCACATGATATGGAAAGCGGAATCGATGATGACGGAGAGAAATATGTAAAGTTCAATGTAGATCCTTATGATCAGAAGTGGTATACACTTAATGGACAGATCACCAGCATGTATGTGACGGATGTTAAGACTGATGGCGGCTTTTATGGTTATATTCCTCTTCTGCTGTGGGATGATGCAGCAGCTGCAGCCCAGAGCGGAAACAGTCAGAAGAGGGATGACTACATGATCGACCAGGCAGATAAGGGCAATGCATACCTTTATCTTCTCAATGTCGAAGCAACAAACTCAGACAGTGGTCTTTCCATAAAGCCTGTGGATTTTGTCAGGTACGATGAGGGACATGCCCAGTCGAGCGTGGAAGTGGCTGAGTTTGCTGACAGTTATGTGGAAATACTTGGCGGAGCTGATGAACTGTATTCAATGTCGGATACACCGGGTATTACTTCACTCGGAACAGTTTATATCGATGAGGACGCAACGATCAATATCGGTGTAAGCTATGTTGAAAATCTTGCATCCACATATTATGTGACTGATTTCTTCGGAAACAGTTATGGACTTACAAAAGAGAACCTCGGTGCAGAAAGAGGACTTGACGATTTCTATGAAACAATTCCGGAAGGAACTCCTGAAGATGATATAGTAAGCTGGGCGGAGAGCCAGATCCTTGCAGAGATCGTCAGATATCAGGCATCTGTTCAGGCTAAGGAGGAGGCAGGTTCTACCACGAGTACTGTGCAGTCAAACATAGCCCAGCAGCTCCTTGGCGGACAGCAGACCCAGAACGCAGTTGTGATGCAGCTCTTAGGGCAGCAATCAGGCACTGATGAAGGTATGAACATGACCGGATCAGAATTTAAGTCGTATGCTTCTGCTATGGGTGATATTGCTTCGCTCACACAGGGAAATGCATCAGCTCTTTTACAGGGAAATGCAGCGGCTCTTTTGCAGGGGAATGCAGCAGGACTGTTACAGAACGGAAGCAATCAGGAGCTTATCGCACAGATTGCAGCATATCAGGCACAGCAGACACAGCAGACATCTGAGACAGCGGCAATACAGAATTATCTGGAGCAGCTCCAGGATCAGAAGTCGCAGGACAATGCTGCGGATCTGATAATGCATTATCTTGAAGCAGCAGGATATTAATAAAAACGTATCCGGCAACGAAGGCAGATCCTGATGCGGCGTCCTAAAGCGCGGCGGTACGGCCTGGTTATGAGAAGACTTGGATGTTACAGACAAAGGGAGGGGGATGACCTCTCCCTTTATGGACAAGAGGAAATAATGACATGGGTGAAACAAAGAAACAGGATAACAGAAGGATCAGGTTACTCCGGATAGCAGCAAGGAGTTTGTCGGTATTTATTTTCTTTTCGCTGCTTGGCCTGTGCGTTATAGCTGCAATTCATCCGCAGGAACTCGTGATATCCACGATAGGAAACATGAGATTAACATTTTTCTTTTTCCCGTTTCTGCTGATGGGAGGGTTATACGGATACTTTCTTTCAATGCTGGCTTTTTTTGCCATCTTTATAAGTGATGTCGCACTGAACATGGAGTACGCCTATGTTATGGCGGTTTTTCTTGTGGCAATCCTGTGCTTTTCACTGTTTTCCCAGTTCTTTTATTTCAGTACGACAAAGAAAACGATTATTGCTGCGTTCAGTACTCTTGCGCTTACATCCCTGATTGAATACGCGTGTCTTACGATCATAATGACAAATGATTTTTCTCTGAAAAATATTAAGGATTACGCTGTTTATTTCTCGAGAGATACAGTTGTCATTGTGGGAACGGCGTTTCTGCTTAAGCTCTTTTTTACCAAAGCACCGGATTACTTAAAGGTGATATTTCCCCTTGGGGTGGGCTATACAAAGGCCTATAAGGAAAATACTGTGGTACAGAGAGACCTTCGAAAGACCAGGGTCAGCATGAAGATCACTGCGATCATTATTGCCGTTGAGCTTGTTCTGGGGGTATCTGTGGGAATATTTATGGCTGTTCTTTTTCCTGATCTTAAAAATATATTTGCAAGAGGGATGGAGCAGAGGGCGCCGATAGGCAGTGATGTGGCTTCGGAGGATATGGTGGCAGAGATCAACAGAATGGAATACAGATTAGATGCCATGGCTTTCGGCTTTGATGTCAAGATGGTGCTTCTGATGCTCTGCGTTGGAGTTCCGCTTGCTGCAATTGCGAATTTTTACACAAAGATGACTATAGGCGGTCCGATAGGAAAGATGTCAGATTTCATGGAGGACTATGCTGATGCAGATGATGACAAGAAGCTTTCGGTCGGACATATGGTTGACAGACTTGAGGTAAAGACAGGGGATGAGATAGGTGTCCTGGGACAGGCTCTGAAGACCACAGTTCATTCAATCGAGGACTATATTGGAAGGCTGAAGGCGGAGCAGGAGCTGGAAAAAGAGCTTGAGATAGCGCAGAAGTCCAGTGAGGCAAAATCCTCATTTCTTTCAAATATGTCACATGAGATAAGGACTCCCATCAATGCGGTTCTTGGACTGAATGAGATGATCCTGAGAGAATGCCGGGATGAGCAGATACTGGAATATGCAAGCGGTGTAGAGAGCGCGGGTAATTCTCTTCTTGGAATAATAAATGATATACTCGATTTTTCGAAAATTGAGGCAGGAAAAATGGACATCCTTCCTACACCCTATCACCTGGGATCACTTATAAACGATCTGATAAACATGGTTGAGATAAAAGCCGAGGACAAGGGGCTTGAGCTGAGGCTCGGCATCGATCCGCTTCTTCCGTCGGAGCTGGTTGGAGATGAGATCAGGATAAAGCAGTGTGTCACAAATATCCTGACAAATGCTGTGAAATACACGGAAAACGGATCGGTGAGTCTCAACATAAGCTCGGAGAAGCTGGATGAATCGAATATAAATCTTACCTTTCAGGTGGTTGACACAGGTATTGGCATCAAGGAGGAAGATCTTGATAAGCTCTATTCTCCGTTTGAGAGGATCGAGGAGATAAGGAACCGCTCGATAGAGGGTACGGGGCTTGGCATGAGTATTGTCAAGAAGCTCCTTGCTCTAATGGATACAAGACTTGTTGTAAAGAGTGTGTATGGTGAGGGCTCGGATTTTTCCTTTACGGTAAAACAGGAGGTTGTGTCCTTTGAACCGCTTGGTGATTTCAGGAAGAAGTACAAGGAATTTGTTCAGAGCAGGACAAAATATCACGCTAAGTTCAGGGCTCCTTCGGCAGAAATCCTGGTGGTGGATGATACTCCGATGAATCTGACTGTGGTAAAGGGACTTTTAAAGAACACGCTCATTCAGGTGGATACTGCAGGGAGCGGCTTTGAGACTCTTGAAAAGGTCAGAAACAAGAGGTACGACATAATATTTATAGACCACAGAATGCCTGAAATGGATGGAATCGAAACACTTGATGCAATGAAGAAGCTCGACGGAAATCTCTGCGGCGGTGTTCCGGTAGTTGCACTTACCGCTAATGCCGGTGAGAGGGCAAGGGAAGAGTATATTTCAGCCGGATTTGATGATTATCTTTCAAAGCCTGTAAATGGCGAGCTGCTTGAGGATATGATAAGAGGCTTCCTTCCGGAAGACAAGATTGAGGAAGCAGAAAGCACTGATACAAAAGAGAACGCTGAATCAGAGGGCTTCGAATTAAGTGATGAAGATAAAAAAGCTGACGGCTTATCAGCTGACACAGATGATAGTGATCCGCTTGGCAGTATTGAAGGAATTGACATAAAAGAAGCATTAAAGAACTGCGGAAGCAGGGAAATTCTTGAAGAAGTGCTTGCAGATTTTGCCTATACAATTGATACAAAGGCGGATAACATTGAGAAGTATGCTCTTGAGAAGGACTACAGGAACTATACAGTTGCGGTTCATGCCCTAAAGAGCTCGGCACGGCTTACCGGAGCAATGAAGCTGTCTGAGGATGCGGCATATCTGGAGGAATGCGGCAACAATGAGAATGAGGCGGAAATAGCATCAAAGACGCCTCAGCTTCTGGAACTATACAGAAGCTACAACAGGAAGCTTTCACTGTTTCTTGATAATGGGGGCAAGGATGATCTTCCCGAGATTCAAAGGGATGAGCTTGAGGGAGCCTATAAGGATATGAAGGAGCTTCTTGAAGCCTATGATTTCGACACTGCAGACGGTATAATGAAGATGCTGTCAGAATACAGAGTGCCTCAGGATTGTCAGGAAAAGTATGAATTGGTAAAACGGCTTATGGCGGATGTGGATCGTGACAGGCTTCTTGAGGTGCTCTGAACCTCAGTCGGAGCTCTTTGACGGATGAGTTACTACTTATCAATAAAGTGAATTTTACCTCAACATTATAGGATGAGTTGCCCGACAAAAGCTCGCCAGGCCGGCCCCGGCTGTGCATATTGCACAAGAGGCTGAGAGGCCCTATGAGCTCGTCGGTACTAAGGCACCGTATTTTGGTGCCTTAGTACCGCTACGAAGCGAAAGGAGCGAAAGCGTGCCCGAAGTGATTGCACAATATGCACAGCCATGGAGACGCAAGGTGACTTTTTACCTCAACATCATACTTTATGGCACATCTAAAAATGAATTTTCTTCAAAAAAAGATAAGAGTTTTTTTTGAGGCACATCTAAATTTCAAGAACAGCCAAAAAAGATGTTAAGATTTTTAAAAAATCGAAATAGAGAGTCTTCTAAATATAAATTTTTGAGGAAATTGGTCTCTTTGACACAACTATTTTTCGAGAACACTTAAAAATAGTCGTTTGAGCCCATAAATAACATGTGATTTCAATGAAGCAACCTATCTTTTTTACAAAATAATGCTAATTCAGATGTATTTTGATTTGACATGCTATCTAAATTTCATCATTTACGCAAAAAAGATGTGTTTTCGGGAATTTTGAAGTCACCAAGTGCAGCTCTTCTAACTGTTGTCGTTATTGCAGAAAGCCAGGGCTGATTTTTCTCGACCTGAAAAAGGCCCCCCTGCACCGATATGGTGCAGGGAACATACTGGTGCCGGAGGCCATATCGATGCCGGGTGCCATATCGGTGCAGGGGGCCATATTGGTGCAGGGGGCAATAACATGATTATTTTGTTTTTGGTCCGAACTTACCGACCGGGTACGGCTTGTTAAAGCTTCGCGATTGATTTTTATGTGGGTAAAAAAAGGGGGGCGAATCTTTTGCTTATTGATTTACAATTCAGTGGGCAGCCAGCCTGAGTAGACCGGGACAAGTGAAAGACTGCCCGGGCTGGCTGGCAACTGAATTGTAACTTAACTTGTTTCTCTGACTGTACCGATGCCAATTACAAAAATCAATATGTTTTGGTAAAATTATGTTGAGTTCAAAAATGTGTAACCTACATTGCAATAGTTACAATTCCACTACCGGCCTGAGTAGCAATGCCCTAAGCAGCAGCGACCTAAGCGGCAACAGCTTGAGCAGTAATGCCCTGAGCAGCACCCCAGGCATATAAATGACACGATACACCAGGGCCTTGGAAATTGTAACGGACAACAGCTGTGAGTTGCCGGGATACATCTTGTCCGGCAGTCTTTGACACGTCAGCACAAAACCATATGACGCTTTCCATTATCTCCCTGCAGATATCCTTGCCGCTGTCAACAGATGGACTGGTAAAAAGACCGCAGAACTCATCGCCGCCGAGCCGTGCAAAGGTAATACTCTTTCCCGATAGCTTCCCAAGCCTATTCGCAACTTCGACTATCACTTCATCTCCCACCTTATGCCCGTAGGTGTCGTTGACATTCTTGAAATGATCCACGTCCAGCATAATGACCCCAAAGGGCGCCGACTGGCTCATCAGAAGATTCATATCCTCAATGATCTTCTTCCTGTTGGGCAGCTGTGTCAGAAAGTCAGTCCTGATTATCTTTTTCCTTCGCACGTTCATGTAATTCAGGATTATGATTATCACTACCATCAAAAGAACTATGATGAGCGCAAGGTTGCTGATCAGCCGGTTTTCGCGATAGAATTTCTGAAGATTCTCGTGCTCGTTTATTACGACGCTTCCGGCCGGGAGATTGTTATATCTGATCCCGAATCTGTCCATGGCCTGCTGGTCAAAACAGGGTGTTATCACAGTCGACGTCATCAGCGGAATATCGTCAGCATCTTCTCCGCCCAGTATCCTCCCGGCAGTCTCTCCTGCTATCTTTGCCGCATCATAGTATGAGTATGACAGCCCTCCCAGAACGCCGTGACAGATATCTGCCGAAGCAAGTCTGAACACAGGAACCGTCGGTGCGTTATCCGTAAGAAACTCAGATGCGTTTGACAGGGAATAGTTGTTTCCATCGCCATCCTTCGTAAAATCCAGAAACAGTATCACATCGTCATCAGAAAGTGAGCCCAGCAGCTCTTTTAGCCCTTCCGCTGTATAGTATGCGGTATTGATCACATTGCTTTTAATCTCAGGGTGTGCCTCCCTGAGACGGTACACTAGTACACCAAAAAACAAATAACCGATACAAATCCACCGATATTTTTTTCCGGCTGCCGCGTTGTCATCCGTCGTCGATGCCCGTATCGACTCCTTCTTCCGCCTTACATCTGAAAAAACTCTCGGCAGATTTGATGCAGTTATTTATGATCTGGTGTAATAGTGAATTGTAATTCATCGGAATATGACACACGGCTTTATCTGTAACGCCCGTGTGCTGTGTGGAATGCTTCCTTCTTCTCGTACATGAACCTGTCAGATCGCTTTAATATCTCATCAACGGAGCTGTCCCCCTCCATGTAATCGGATATACCAAGAGATGCGGTATAGCGCCTCCAGGGATCTGCATCCGTCTTTTCAAAAGTATCTATGTAGGCGTCCTCAAGTTTATGCATAAGAGCAGTCCGGTCCTCGTAATCAGAGTTCTGAAGGACAGCCACAAACTCATCGCCGCCAAGCCTGAATATAGGAGAATACTTGAAGGTTTTACACATCATCATGCAGGTTCCTTTGATGTACTCGTCTCCGGCTTCATGGCCATAAGTGTCGTTTATCTGCTTAAGGTTGTTCACATCCATCATCAGGACAGAGAACGGTGCACAGACCCTGCTCTTCATTTTTTCCGCCATTTCCTGGCAGTACTTATCAAAAGCGGCCTTGTTCTTTACACCTGTCAGAGAATCCCTGTAGGTGTCTATGCTCATCTTCTTCAGTTCATCGTCTTTTTCCTTAATATCGCTCTCGAGCTGCCTTGCGCGCTGCATTTTCCTGCTCACATAGTACATTATGACGATTATGACTGCGGCAACAAAACAGATTATAAATATGGTAAAGATAAGGGTTCTCTGCATCTGCCTGAAAACAGCCGTAGCATCATAAACTGACACACATATCCAGTCATTTGCCACCGGGACTCTGTAGACGATATATTCAGCCCCGCCAAACTTAAATGAAAAGTAGCTCTCCTCTGTTGTGCGCAGCTCTTCTGCCAGTGCACGGCCAAAAGTATTATTCTCAGTAAGGTAGCTTTTCCCCACCTCGGACTTGTCAGAATGAGTTATAACCGTAAAGTCCTGGTCAAGCACAAAATCCATGTCGGAATCAGACTGTGAAGAGAGATTCTCAGTCAGCTTCTGCATATATTCAAGTGAAAAATCCATGGCAGCGACACTCTCTGCATCGCAGAGGGTCTTGGCAAGAGATATTGTCATGGTCTGGGATTCAAGATCGTAATACGGATCAACAATTGCAACCCTTCCGATATTGGCGCGTGCATTGATGAACCAGGGGCGGTCTGTCGGATCATAGCTTTCATCGGGTTCCCATCCGTTTCCATCCAGAAACTCTCCGCCGATGTAACCGTACAGGCCATCGGAATTGCCCGACATGATATTCACTATTGCCTCCGACTGGCTCATGATGAAGTCCTCTATCTCAGACATCGGCCTGTCGTTTCGTATCATATTGTCAAGGGTAAAACAAGAAAAGCGCATGGTATAGATGCCGGTGGAAAGATACTTGTCAATCTGCTCCGCCTCCGTTACCGCGCTGAGTTCCTGGCTTTTTATGATCCCATCCCTTGTCTGTTTAAAGAGCATTCCATAGTAAAAAATGAGCACTCCCACAAAAAGGCATAGAATAAGAAAGGTCGTGATCACCTCACGTACTCCCGACCTCTGAAGGTCAAATCTTTTTTTACTTCTGTCTGTCTCCACAGCCAAAAGCCACCTCATCTCACAATAGTAATATCTGTTCCGAACCACCTTTTTGATATCTCGCCCAGCGAGCCGTCTTCCTTCATCCCGCTGATGATCTCCCAGATTGCATCACAAAGGCTATGATCTCCCTTTCGAAAGCCTATAGCACACTCTTCCTCACTAATGCTGTCAGACAATACATAGTATGTGTTATCAGTAGAAAAGATAAAATAATACGCAGCAATTGAATCGATGAGGATAGCATCGATCCCACCATTATCCAGCTCTTCCATCAGCGCCTTATTATCATTGTGCTCAAGGACGGATATGTCATTGTAGATGCTTGAGGCTTCCAGTGCCTCAACCACGGAAGAGCCCGACTGTACTCCGATGGTCTTGCCCTTTAAATCATTCATACCCTTTACCTTGCTGTCCTTACCCACGACAAAGATAAGGGTGTTCTTGAGATACGGTTTTGACAGAGTCATGACCTGTGCTCTCTCGGGTGTGGCTGACATTCCGTTCCAGATACAGTCTATCTCGCCGCTGTTTAGATCCTCTTCCTTGTTGTCCCAGTCTATCGGATGCTTGACAAGAGCGATGCCCAGCTTCTCACACACAACCTCTGCCACATCGATGTCAAAACCAACGATCTCACCCGACTCATCGACAAATCCCATAGGCGGATAGTTCTCATCAAGGCCAATGACAAGCTCCTTCTTATCCAGCACCTTCTGCAGTGAGTCATCCTTCACCTGCTCATTGCCCATCGAATCCTTAGCGCATCCGGCCACAGAAAGCAGCAGTAAAAGAGCCAGTAACAGCCCTGCATATTTACTTTTTCGAAGACCAAATTCACCGATTTTCATACAATTAATTTACCATATCAAGATGATTATTCCTATTAAAAGAAAGTAAAAAATACTGTAACATTACTTCAGCTCCACAAATGCATCAATTGTGCGCAGATCATGACTAATAAGCCTTACGCCGTCGAAGGTGTGTTCAACCCTGAAGGTGGCTTCTCCGCCAACTTTGGTCTCTTCCATTTGTGCCTGGTAGGCGCGGAAATTGCCGAGTGAGTAGTAGACCAGGGTCTGTCCGCCATCCGGGCGGGGTATTGATTCAACCTCCTGCAGGACATGGGGGTGAGTTCCGACAACAACGTCAGCTCCGCCCTCCGCAAAGAGCCCGGCCATGCGCCTCTGCTCTTCGTTTGCATGGGTTTCGTACTCTTTTCCCCAGTGGACAAATATTATAATGAAATCGGAATTGTCTCTTGCCTCTGCCATCTCGTCAAGAAGGGCCTGCTCTTCATCTCTGTCTTGCGGCAGGTAACGGACTGCATAGGGGTAGCGGTCGGAGACGTCCATATCTCCTGTTCCGTAGGTGAGATCGAACATGGCGAAGGTTATTCCATGCTTACTTACAAGCCGGTAGGGGTGAAACTCTTTTTCCCGGCTGTTCTGAACTCCCAGGCATATTATCCCTCTTTCGCTGTAAAAATCTGTTGTGACATCAATTCCGTATATTCCCCTGTCAAGGGCATGGTTTCCGGCACAGGCGGCAATATCAAAGCCCGCCTCATAGACAGCCTCCCCCACTTCCTGCGGACTTCCGAATTTCGGATATCCGCCAACGGCATCCCTGCTGTCGACGAGCATGGTCTCCTGCTGAAACACTGCTATGTCTGCTGCCCGGATATCTTTGACAAAGGGTTCGTAGAGAAAATCAAAGCTGCCTCCTTCCCTGTCAAAAGCATACTCATAGATTTCCTTATGAATGATATTATCTCCAAAGCACGCAAAGGTAACTGAGTTTTCCAGAATCTTCAGTCCAAAGGATTCCCATCGCCACAGGGTGTTTGCCCCGGTCACATCTTCAACCAGAAGAAGCTGCTCGTTCTTTTCAAAGAGCTTCATCCGCCTTATCTCGTTTCCGATCTCGGATGCACACCACTTCTGATGCACCTGCCCATCGTCTGATACTCTGTAGATAAAGATGTGCTGGGAATATGCCTTTTCATCCTCTGTCACCCAGAAGGGTCTTGCAGAGCCATACTTGCCTATCTTCCACAGAAGAAGCAAAAGGTCCTTTTCACCGTCGCCGTCAAGATCGGTTGAAAGAGCATCCTGTACCATCAAAGCTCCGGGCGTCTCCCATGTCTTATTCCCGGCACTGTCATATACAAAAAATCTTTTTCCCGAAAGCCTGCCCGAGAGGCTATCCGATATCGTGAGGAGCTTTGAAGACCAGCCGCCCTGCGGGTGCGGAAGGAATGAGATGTACCACATAAGGCAGCAAATGACTGCCACCGCTATCAAAAGCAGTGACAGCCACAGTTTATTCTTCTGTAATAAAGATTTTTCTGACATCAGTGATCTGCTCATTTTTTATTACAGCACCTGTATTGTTGATATTGTGGGGCAAAAGCTGCCGGGCGGCTCCGGGGACTTTTGCCCACAGCATCATGTTTATGAGTTGCCCGACAAAAGCTCGCCAGGCCGGCTCCGGCTGTGCATATTGCACAAGCAACTGAGCGGCCCTATGAGCTCGTCGGTACTTAGGCACCGTATTTTGGTGCCTTAGTACCGCTACGAAGCAAAAGGAGCGAAAGCGTGCCCGAAGTGATTGTACAATATGCACAGCCGGGGCCGGACTGGCGAGCTTTTTTTAAGACCTTCGAACTGTATCAATCGTTTTTATTCACGCGGTAGCTCTGTGTCCAGTCGGGCTGAACCGGATGATTCTTGTTCTCTACCCACTTGTAATTTTCGTCCAGGTATCCGCCGTCAAGCTTCGCTCTCCACTCCTCATCTGTCATACGACCATCTAAACCTGTCGTGAATTCATAGAAGCTGTAGACACTGCCGCTGCCAAGACGTAACTGCCCGTCAACCGGGAATACTACATACATAGTCATGGCCTTGCCCGTACCAACCTCAAGAACTGCTCCGTTGGGGTCTGTTGCTATATCGGCAACAACAGGGCACGGTGCCTGATAGCTGTAGGCAAGTCCGTCATCAACTGTATCCTTCATAGCCTCTACCCAGAAGTGTTCGATATCTCCGCCGTACTCGCCGATGAACTCGTACTCTTCATCAGTAAGCCCCTCTTCCTTCAGCTCTTTTTCCGAGATCGTAAGAAGGGTTTGAGCGATTGCAGACAGCCTGTCCAGATCCTTCTCTGCATCAGCCGAAAGCATATTGTAGCCCTTAAGCCCTTCCTTTGTCTTTTCAGAAAGGAAGATGAATCTGCTGTAGACAACAGGCTCAGGCTGAACATAGCCGCGGTCGTCAAAGGTCGGCTCATCTCCTCCGCCCATCTCCGCATAGACCTGCTTCGCGTAAAGGATCGTGTCGTGCTTAAGCTCAGCATATGAACCCTCAAAGGTCTCAAGACTCTTTTTCCCCCACTCCTCGGACTGCATGAACTTTGGGTAACCCTCACCCTTCTTTTCAAGAAGAGGTCTTAAGGTATTGAGCCATCCGGAATAGAGACTTGCATTCCAGTTTGCCGGATCGTCATTGGCAAAAATCTTCTTAAGAAGGACCACGTTGTCTGTGTAACCCTCATATTCTGTCGCGCCATCCTCCTCAAGGATCTTAACTGCCTCGGCAGAACCAAGAACTGCAGGAACGTCAAGGGCATCAGGGAGCATCCTCTTGTCGCCTTTCCCGTTTTCCTTTATGGCACTGTAAACCAGTCTCTGCATAATAGCGGCATCAATCGTAAAGCGCTGCCCCATAAATCTGTAAGAAAGAATAACCGGATCTTCTCCTTCATTTACCGGGATGGAGTTGATCTTTGGAAGAGGCATATCTGCAGCTGATTTCATCACTAAGTCAAAAGCAGCAGTATCCGTCGTGAGGTCTTTTGCTGAAGGAACTTTGCTGTACGCCGACTCGATTATCGGAAGAAAACTGCTATACTGCGCATCATCAGAAGCACCTGCAAAGAAGGTTGTGATCTTGTAAATCTCCTCCCACTTGTCTTTCCCTGTTTCATCTATCGCAACAGTCATGAGGAGCGCACTCTTTACCGCCTCCTTGTCGCTAAGCGCAAAAGGTATGCGGCCGTACCACATCATTGATCTGAAGTACTTTTGCAGGGTTTCGTTTAAAGTATAATAGCCTCTTGGCTTGAACTGCGTGTAGTCCTCTTCAAGTCCTGTAAGTGCACAGATCTCCAGACTTGATGCATTCTTGATCTTATTTATCTCATTGTCGATGGACTTTGCAAGACCAGCATCAGCGACAGGAAACTCTGTCGTATCATCCAGCAGATAGGCGCCCACATAGAAAAAGCCTACATTTCGAAGAGCAGCATCCTCCCAGTCCGTTCCCCTGACCTCTTCATACTGCGCCGCCGAAGCATCAAGCAATGACTGGCTCAGCGAGATCAGTTCAGGGTAGATGTAATTCATCTCTATGTCTCTCATCAGATGTGCATAATACAGATGATAGGTGTGCATGAGTGAATCAACAGTAATGAAATTCGGGAACTTTGAATACCTGTTTGCCTCATATACATCAAAGAATTCAGAATCACCATATTCGTCATCAATAGCAAAATGATTCCTGATGAGAGCTTCTCTGAGTTCGTTCCCGCTTTTGTTCGAGGGAACAGGCTTTCCTGTCCCGGAATCCAGACCGACTCTTCCCTTGTAGTCATCTGCAATATAGACGTTGGAAAAGTCCTCGGCAATCTCATAATCCTTTACGGACGGGACAAGATCCTTGTCGTAATAGGTAATCTCCTCATTTCCGAGAAGGTACACGGATTCAGCCTCTGCGACATTTTTGGGGGCATCCTCTTTGGATGAATCCTGTGTCTGTTCCACGGAAGCTTCTGCTGCTGCATTTCCATTGTCAGAGCTTTCCTGTGAAGCATCAGCTTCTTTTTCTGTAACGACTGCTCCATCAGCAGGAACATCGGTGCCGGAGTTTGCAGCCTTATTACCGGAACAGCCGCTGACTGCTCCTGAAACCATTGTGAAAGCAAGTAAAAAAGCAATTACCCTCTTCTTCATATTCTTCCCTCCGCTTCCTATATTGTACTTCAAAAGTGAACGCTTGCACATGTCTTGTAAAAGATAAAACCCTACGCACATCCCCGTTATTCATGTACGTAGGGCACCTCCATTTTTGACTTCTTCTTTTCGCATCCTTATCTCTGTCTTATACTATACATTAAATATCGATAATTAATCTACACTTTTAAAGTATTTTAATATATTGTTTATCTGCTGTTTATA
>JAILJR010000118.1 GCA_024694565.1 Butyrivibrio sp.
CTCAAAATGGGCAAAGATTTAAGAGGCAAAGAACTCGGAAAGGGGTTATCACAGCGAAAAGATAGCAGGTTTTCAGCGCGGTATCGTTCCAAAACCGGCAAGAGAATAGAGAAATATTTTGACAGCCTTCCTCAGGCTAGAAATTGGCTTGATAAGGCAAAACATGAGGATACTAATCTAAATGTAATGGCTCCATTTGGAGTGGCAGCGGAAGGGATACTGAAGAAGAATGCTTATATCATGTCCCTGTCAGATATGACGGTTGACCAGTGGTTCGATTTTTGGGTGGATAATATAATAACTGACCGTTCTTATAACACGAAACGAAATTATAGAGAAAGGTACAGGTTTAATATTCAACCAGTCATAGGCAATCTTAAGGTCGCGGATGTTCTGCCGATGCATTGTCAGATGATTTTTAACAACATGAAAAACGATAGCCGTTATGTTGATAGTACGATTTATCAGACATACATTACTTTGGGGACATTACTTAAAGCTGCTCGCATTAATAGAATTATCACTGTTCATCCTATGGATGGATTGAAGGTTTCGCGACCGCCAAAGAAAAAAAACAATAATTTCCTCACTGTCGAGGAGGAAAAGAAGTTTTTCGAGCAAGCTAAGCGGTCACATAATATAGACCAATATGAGTTCCTGATAGATATGGGTTGTCGTACATCTGAGATGATTGGATTATGCTGGGATTCCATCGATTTTGATATGGGAACCATAAATATCAATAAATGTCTGCAGTATCGCTATGACCATGGTATCTGGGAGGCTGGTTCACCCAAAACAAAGGCAGGATATAGAACGATACCTATGACTGAAAGGGTATACAAGATTCTCAGAAGGTTGTATGAAGGTCGTGCTACAAGATATGAGTCGGATGATTTGAACCAGGTTCTTTCTTTTAAGGATAGGCTCACTGGAAACGTGAGATATCTCGATATGAAGGACCTCGTATTTGTGAATTATCGGACGGGTATGCCTACAAAGAACAGCTCATATGATACACATATATGCAAACTCTGTGATGAAGCAGGAATCAGACATTTTGGGCTTCACACCTTCCGCCATACGTATGCAACTCGCTTAATGGAAAGTGGAGCCAGAGTGGAAGTTGTACAGGAATTGTTAGGACATGACCATTGTTCGACAACATCTGACACCTATGTAGGCGTATCTGATGAGTCAAAACGTGAAGCTGTGAGAATGCTTGAGGAAAAAAACTCAGCGCAAAGTGCTTGATTAGATAATGGGGTTTACGCCCTTTTGAAGTGAAAAGGGCGTAAAAATCCATATCAAAAGGGCGTAAAAAGGGCGTAAAACCTTCCCGTAAAACACTAAGAATCCCTTAAAATAAGGGAAAGGAGAAAATATATGAAATTAGGAATCGTTGGTCTGCCAAATGTAGGTAAGAGCACACTTTTTAATTCGCTTACAAACGCGGGGGCGCTGGCTGCAAACTATCCTTTTGCTACAATTGATCCAAATGTGGGAGTTGTGGCGGTACCGGATAAGAGGCTTAAGCTTCTCGGGGATCTATATAAGTCAAAAAAGGTTACACCGGCAACAATTGAGTTTGTTGACATTGCAGGTCTTGTAAAAGGCGCCAGTAAGGGCGAGGGGCTTGGAAACCAGTTCCTTGCAAACATACGAGAGACTGATGCAATCGTGCATGTTGTCAGATGCTTCGATGATCCAAATGTAGTTCATGTTGACGGAACGGTTGATCCTGCAAGAGATATAGAGACTATCAATCTTGAGCTGGTTTTTGCAGATCTTGAAGTTTTGGAGAGAAGGATCGCCAAGGTTTCAAAGACTGCAAGGATGGACAAGACAGCAGCGAAAGAGCTGGAGCTTTTAAATAAGATAAAAGAGACTCTGGAAGCCGGTAAGATGGCAAGTGAGCTCGAGATAACAGATGATGATGAAATGGCTCTGATGAATGGATATGATCTTTTAACCTGGAAGCCTGTTATCTACGCAGCAAATGTTAAGGATGATGACCTTGCCGATGACGGTGAGTCAAACAATTATGTTAAGGCAGTAAGAGAACTGGCTGCAAAATCCGGCAGCGAGGTATTTGTGATCAGTGCCCAGATTGAGGCTGAGATATCGGAGCTTGATGAGGATGAGAAAGCGGAATTTCTTGAGAGCCTTGGTCTTTCAGAGTCAGGACTCGACAAGCTCATCGCTGCAAGCTACAGGACACTTGGGCTCATGAGCTTTTTGACTTCAGGAGAGGATGAGACAAGAGCCTGGACAATCAAAATCGGAACAAAGGCACCACAGGCTGCAGGAAAGATCCACACTGATTTCGAGCGTGGCTTTATAAAAGCAGAAGTAATCAATTACGAAGATCTTCTGAGAGAGGGCTCCATCGCAGCTGCCAAAGAGAAAGGCCTTGTCCGTATGGAAGGAAAGGAATACGTGGTACAGGACGGAGACGTGATCCTTTTCCGCTTCAACGTGTGATACTGCAAAGCATCGCAGCATCTTTAAGACATAGACCAATGCAGGCATGCCTGCAAATTGGTCTATGTCTTAAAGATGGTATGAGGCGCGCAGCGCCTCAACGAGGAATCGGAGATTCCGAGTCTGCGATTGACAATAACTATAGGGGAGGAAGTTATGCCTGATATAATGGGGAAGATGGATATTGCGTTTCCGCACCTGAATATCTATCTTGAAAATGTACCCAAGAATTTTACTATTTTTGGATTTACTGTTGCACTCTACGGAGTGATCATCGGTCTCGGGTTTCTGATAGCACTTCTTATAATATCAAGAGTCGCCCGCTGGACCAATCAGTCACCGGATGATTATTGGGATGTGGCAGTTTATATAATCATCTTTTCTATACTTGGAGCAAGAGCCTACTACGTATTCTTTGCATGGGACTACTACAAGGACAATCCGATAAGTGTTTTCAACATAAGGAACGGAGGCCTTGCAATCTATGGCGGTGTAATAGCCGGTTTCACTACTCTCTACATCTATACAAGGATAAAGAAAAAGAATTTCTTTCTGTTCGGTGATACCATAATGTATGGACTTGTCTTTGGGCAGGTCATGGGCAGATGGGGAAATTTCACCAACAGGGAGGCCTTCGGTGAGTATACGGACAATCTTTTTGCAATGAGACTTCCTGTCGAAATGATAAGAAGCGGTGAGATAACCGAGCTTATGAGGCAGAATATGGCACCGGGGACAAACTATGTTCAGGTGAGCCCCACCTTCCTCTATGAGAGCATGTGGAATCTTTGCCTCTTTATAATAATGCTGCTTTACTGCAAGAGAAAAAAATTTGACGGCGAGATAATACTTCTTTACCTTGGAGGCTACGGACTTGGAAGAAGCTGGATAGAGGGACTTCGGACAGATCAGCTGATAATGCATACAACAGGACTTCCTGTTTCACAGATGCTTGCTTTATGTCTGGTGATATTCGCAGTTGTAACTGATATCATAGTAAGAGTACGCCTTCGCGGCACAGCTCAGACCTTCGCCAAAGCTTCAAATAGCTCATCAACTGAACCCGGTAAAAATGTGTCAGAGAGCCAAAATACTGTTTTGGCTAATAACGAAGAATTGCAGACAACAGACTCCGGTTCAGATATAGAGCCTTCTGATAAGGAACACGGCTGACAAAGGCAGCGCAAAGCAAATTACGAAAACTGTAGACCGTCCTAAGGAATCCATGACATCAGGACTCATCCCATAAATGGGCGCCTTGCATGTCGTATTGTCGCAAGCGGTATCCTTTAGGACCATTCGACGAGGTAGATATATGCAGAATTATACAGATGGTAATACTTTAGTCTGTGGAATTATCGGAAATCCCGTAAGACATACCATGTCTCCGCTCATTCACAATTCTCTGGCCGAAATGACGCAGCAGAATCTTGTTTATGTTCCCTTTGAGGTACAGCCGGAAGGCCTGAAAAACGGCGTCCGCGGAGCCTACGAGCTTGGTATTTTGGGAATGAATGTAACGGTTCCCTATAAGAGTGATGTTCTTCAGTACCTGAAATATGTAGATCCCCTTGCAGAGAAGATTGGCGCAGTCAATACCCTTGTCAGGGATGAGGCACTTAAGGGCTATAGGGGATATAATACCGATATGACAGGACTCTTCAGGGCGATGCAGGAAGAGGGCATTGATCTTGAAGGAGAAACTGTAGTTATTCTCGGTGCCGGAGGAGTTGCCAGACCTACCGCGCATCTGTGTATAAATAAAGGCGCAGACAAGGTCTATATTTTGAACAGAACACTGGAAAAAGCGATGGCAATAGCAGACGAGGTCGGTTCAGACAGGGTAATTGCCGTTGACATTGCTGACTACAGAAAGGTTCTGGAAGCAGAAAAGAGCTTTTTTGCCATTCAGTGTACGTCAGTAGGTCTTTTCCCGGATGTGGGAAGCGCAGTGATCGAGGATGAAGAATTTTACAGTCATGTTCATGCTGCGATAGATGTAATCTACAAGCCAATTGAGACCAAGTTCCTGCGTCTTTGCAGGAAGGCAGGGGCCAAAACCTTCTCAGGACTCAAGATGCTTCTTTACCAGGGAATAGATGCCTACGAGCTCTGGAATTCTGAAAGGAATATAAAGATATCCTCTGAGCAGGCAGAAACAGTATACAGATCTCTCATGATGGAGGTGACAGGAGCAAGAAATATCATCCTTGAGGGCTTTATGGGAAGCGGCAAGACAACGATTTCAGAAATCCTGTCAAAAGAGCTCGATCTTGAACTTCTCGATACCGACAGAGCAATTGAGTGCTCAGAGGAGAGAAGCATTACTGATATTTTTGAAAAGGATGGGGAGGAATACTTCCGGGATCTGGAGACGGATCTTTTGGATACCGTTGTTCAGGATCACTGGAGAGACATGGTAATATCTCTCGGAGGCGGTCTGGTCCTTAGAAAAGAAAACAGAAAGCTCCTCAAGCTTGCTGGAAAAGTAGTATACCTTAAAGCTTCTCCGGAAACAGTTTACGATAGAACCCGCGATGATAATAGCAGGCCTCTCCTAAACTGTGCAGATCCACTTTCAAGAATAAAAGAGCTTCTTGAGGAAAGAAGCGTTACCTACGAGTCAGCTGCAGATATCATTGTTGAGTCCGATGGAAGGACTCCGCAGGATATTGTAAAAGAGATACTTGAAAAACTGGGAGTATGATGTGACACTCGTTGCGCTGAAAGATACATGTTTTGAATCTGCCATTTTCGAATGCTTAATGATTTCAAGAGACATTCATCGCAGATGACAATGTGAATACCGCGCAAGAGTCATTTCTTCAGCTTATGAATAAAAGAAACTATGCCAAAGAGCTGGAAAACAGAATATGGGATTTCCAAAACAAAGGGGAGCATCCAAAGCTTCTTCTACATGCCTGCTGCGCTCCCTGTTCCTCATATTGCCTTGAATATCTAAGGGAATACTTCGATGTCACGGTTTTCTTTTACAACCCTAACATCACGGATGGCGCAGAGTACAAAAAGCGTGTGGAAGAGGAGAAGAGACTGATCGGCGAGTATAACAGGCAGGTTTTGCTGGGCATCTTTGATGGCATGAACTCAAGCAGAAATGCAGGAAAGATAGATATAATAGAAGGCGTTTACGAGCCCGGAGATTTCTATAAGGCTGTAGCCGGCTACGAGTCCTGCCCTGAAGGAGGAGACCGCTGCAGGAAATGCTTTGAGCTTCGGCTTTCAGAAACTGCAAGGATAGCGAAAGAATATGATTTTGATTATATAACCACAACCCTCACTATAAGTCCGCTTAAAAACGCTGATATTCTTAATGAAGTAGGAGAGAGGGCAGCCGGCAAAGAGGGAATCACTTTCCTTCCATCAGACTTTAAAAAGAAGGATGGCTACAAACGTTCAATAGAGCTCTCCCGCAGGTTTGGGCTCTACAGACAGGACTTTTGCGGATGCAGTTTTTCAAAGGCGGAGAGAATTCAAAAATCTGATTGAAGAACGAAAAGATGGCAGTATGGCAGGCAAAGCTGTTGAATTAAGGAAAGCTGCACGCATAGCCGTCTTTTCGCAGGGACGAAATCATTTAATTTATTCAAAAAGGAAGGTATATATTTTGGAAAAAGTATTAGAGCTAATATCGAAAGAAGTAGGAGATGCCTTTGAGGCAGCCGGTTTTGACAGGGAGCTCGGTCGTGTGACGATATCTAACAGACCGGACCTGTGTGAGTACCAGTGCAATGGTGCCATGGCCGGAGCCAAAAAATATGGAAAGGCACCCTTTATGATTGCTGATGCGGTTGCCGAAAAGCTTGCCGGAAACGGGATGTTCGAGAAGGTTGAATCAGTAAAACCCGGCTTTCTGAATATCACAGTCAGCGGTGACTTCGCAAGGGGATATATTGTCAGAATGCTCCATGAGAAGCATATGGGTGTAAATATGCCCGGGCATGAGCCAACTATCATACTTGATTACGGCGGAGCAAATGTTGCAAAGCCCCTACATGTAGGTCACCTTCGCCCGGCAATTATAGGTGAAGCTGTCAAGCGTATACTAAAATATGCCGGAAATAAGGTGATTGGCGATATCCACATGGGTGACTGGGGATTGCAGATGGGGCTTATCATTACAGAGCTAAGGCACAGACATCCGGAGCTTCCTTACTTTGATCCTGATCACACAGGTCCTTTTCCCAAGGAAGCACCTTTTACTATCCAGGAGCTCGCTGAGATTTATCCTGTCGCGAGCTCAAAGAGCAAGTCAAAGGAAGATGATCCTCAGGAAGTAAAGGAAGCTGCAGATGCTTACAAGAAGGAGGCTTTAGAGGCCACCAAGCGTATGCAGGATGGAGACAAGGCCTACAGGGCTATCTGGCATCATATCATGAATGTTTCCCTTCCTGACCTTAAGAAAAACTATGACAGCCTTGATGTACATTTTGACCTCTGGAAGGGTGAGTCAGATGTCCACGACATTATCCCGCAGATGGTAGATTATATGAAGCAGCACGGCTATGCTCATGAGAGCCAGGGGGCACTTGTGGTTGATGTTGCCGATGAAAAAGACTCAAAGGAGATACCTCCCTGCATGATCCTTAAGTCTGATGGAGCAGCTCTTTATGCAACAACAGATCTTGCAACCATACAGGAGAGGATGAAGGAATATCGTCCTGACGCTATTTATTATTTCACTGACAAGAGACAGGCCCTTCACTTTGAGCAGGTGTTCCGCGCATCAAGGATCACTAAGCTGGTTCTTCCTGAGACCGATCTTCGCTTTATTGGAAACGGAACGATGAACGGACCTGACGGCAAACCCTTCAAGACCAGGGACGGCGGTGTTATGCACCTCGAGAGCCTTGTTCAGGAGATTAAGGACAGGATGTATGACAGGGTAAAGCAGAGCAATCCCGATATGCCTGAGGATGAGGCCAGGAGCACTGCAGAGAAGATTGCTCTTTCGGCTCTTAAGTACGGTGATCTGTCAAACCAGCCTTCCAAGGATTACATCTTTGATATAGAGAAGTTCACATCCTTCGAGGGAGATACAGGGCCGTACATTCTTTACACCATCGTAAGGATAAAGTCTATTTTGGCAAAATATGAGGCCGAGGGTAAGAAAGCAAAAGATGCAAAGCTTGGAAATCCGGACAGCGATGCAATGAAAGCGCTGATGCTGAGTCTCACAAGGTTTGCGGATGCGGTTGAGAGCGCGGCAAGGGATCTTGCACCAAACAGGATCTGTGCCTATATCTATGAACTTAGCAACGCCTTCAACAGCTTTTATCATGGTACCAGGATCCTGTCAGAGGAGGATGAATACAAGAAGGAGAGCTACATTGCGCTTTTGACGGTTACTCTTAAGGTGCTTGAGACAGGCATAGATCTCCTTGGATTCTCATCCCCTGACCGTATGTAGAAACTTCGATTCAGGTTACAATCTGTGGCAGGCCGGACGCATAAAGTTCTGCGCAAAAGAGCTATAGAATATCGAAAATCTTTATCATAATAACAACAAAATAATCTTAAAATAAATGAAAATGGTATAATAAAGGTATGCAGCCTTCTTTATACCATTTTTTATTATGAGGTAAATACTATGCCTAAGAGAATGACTCCGGAAGAACTTCTTGGTCGACTTGATACAGCTTTAAGCCAGGGACATATTTTTGCATACTATCAGCCCCAGTACAATCACTCTACAGGAAGGATGACAGGCGCAGAAGCACTTATGCGCTGGCAGGATCCTGAGTATGGAATGCAGTATCCTTCAGATTTCATTCCTGTGCTTGAGGAGAGTGACATGCTGTACAGGGCTGATATACAGATGGTGAGGACTACCTGTGCTTTTCAGAGGTACTGCCTGGACAATGAAATCCCAACTGTTCCGATTTCCTTTAATATGTCAAGGAACGACATTTACAAGCATGAGTATTTCGAAGAGGTTGAGAAGATCCGCAGGGAATATGATGTACCCGTCAGATACATAAGGGTTGAGCTCACCGAAACATCAGCCATAGGAGGCGTTGATCTTGTCTCTTCAGTGATAAAAAGGTTCCATGACTACGGCTATGTGGTTGAGATGGACGATTTTGGAAGCGGTTATTCATCCCTCAATATTTTAAAGGATCTTAATGTAGATATTATCAAGCTCGACCTGAATTTTCTTAACGGAGATATCGGTGGTCGTGGAGGAATAATATTAAGGTCAATAGTACAGATGACCAAATGGCTCAGAACCCCCATAATCGCGGAGGGTGTCGAGACTGTTGAACAGGCAGATTTCATGAAGAGCATTGGAAGCAATTATATTCAGGGCTATCTGTACTCCAGGCCTGTACCGGAAAAAGAGTTTCTTGAAAAACTGGTCACAACACAGCATGAGCCCACAGCAGCCGCGATGAAGCTGGTGGATACATTTGATGCTGATAAATTCTGGGATCCCAATTCTCTTGAGACTCTGATATTCAGCAATTATGTGGGAGGTGCAGCAATTTTTTCCTACAAAAACGGCGAGCTTGAAGTGATAAGGGTCAATAAAAAGTATGTATCAGAAATCGGGATGAATCTTTCTGAGAAGGATTTTATTGAGAGCTGCCCCTGGCATTACTTTGAACCTGAAGGAAAGGTAATATATCAGCAGGCGATTAACAGAGCCATAGAATCGGGAGAAGAGGAGCGTTGTGATACCTGGAGGGTGCTTAAGTCCAAATGCTGCGGCGAGGACAGAGTCTGCATAAGGACCTACATGCAGGTTATCGGCAGAGCGGGAGATCAGTATCTGTTCTATGCAATGGTACACAATGTTACCAAAGAAAAGAAAAACTATGACGAAGTCTTTAACAGTGACCAGCGTTTCAGACATGCAAGTGAACATGCGAACATCTATGCCTGGGAATACGACATTGCGACAAGGGAGATGAGACCTTGCTTCAGGTGCATGAGAGATCTGGGACTTCCTGCTCTGATAAAGAACTATCCTGAGCCGGCATTCGAGATGGGAATATTCCCTCAGGACTATGCAGACATGTACAGGGAATGGCACAGAATGCTCGAGGAGGGTGTTGACAAGCTTGAAGCAGTGATCCCTCTTACAAGAGACCGAATTCCATTTGTTGTCAGATATACCACTGAATATGATGAAAACGGCAATCCTGTAAAGGCCTATGGTTCCGCTACATATCTTGACCAGATTGAGGAAGAGGGAACCTCTGCCGGGGAGTAGTTATTGATACTTATATCCGCTTTTATATTTTTATGATCATTATGAGCCGGCCTGGCGGGCTTTTGTCGGGCAACTCATCATTATTATAGAGCTTCCTGCATTTTTTAGAAAAACAGGAAGCTCTATTAACTTTTTCGTTCCCGCATCCGAAATATAAGACAGATAGCATTGATTGCGTCTTCACCTATTTGTACCATCCTGACGCAATAAGCCGCGTTGTCATCAGTCGCCGATGCGCCCGCATCGACTCCTTTTTCCGCCTTGCAATAGATGACAATCCGGCACAGATGAGTTATTGAATGATCGGGATGGCACACCGGATATGCACAGGAGGTGCGGCAATGAAGTCAGGAGGCGGATCAGCTTCTCTGTCGTCACCATCAGGAACAGGATCGCCTATGCCTCAGATAAGCTTTATGCCTGCCGGCACAGCGCAAATCCCATCTGTGGAAATGCCCTCCGCCCCGGCTGATGGAGGCATATCAATTTAAGTATTCAAAAGTATTCAAAATTTCAGACTATTTTTCGAAAAAAAAAGCGGGAAACGCATAACTAATGCGTTTCCCGTATCTTTAATCTAGTAGCGAGAGGGGGACTTGAACCCTCGACACCGCGGGTATGAACCGCGTGCTCTAGCCAGCTGAGCTATCTCGCCATATTTTGTCTACTTGGTGCAGCCGACTAAAATACTATAACCCAATTCCATATTGATTGTCAATACAAAAATTAAAAAAGTTGCATTTTAATTTTTGTTTGTATTTTGCTGTATTTTGCAGGCTCGTTTTTATTGTACAATGGATGTATTGGGAATGGTAGTGAGTGATTGAGCGCTGCTGTCCGGAAGATTTGTCGGTACAATTCATTTGCGGCCGACATTTGCGGCTTTAGACAATAAGGTGAAGAAATGATCAGGACGCTGTGCCGGACCGGCAGAGAATGCAGCGCATTTACAGCAAAGGAGGAAATGACATGTGGGCATTTGAAACATCTTTTTATCAGATCTATCCGTTGGGGTTCTGTGGGGCACCCTTTGAGAATGACGGCAACCTTGAACACAGGATTTTGAAGGTCATCGACTGGATTCCGCACCTTGAAAAGCTGGGCGTGGGAGCAGTGATGTTTAACCCGGTATTTGAGTCGGATACTCACGGATACAATACCCGCGACTATAAAAAGATAGATGTGAGGCTTGGAACAAACGAGGACTTCAAAAAGGTGTGTGATGCCCTCCATGAAAAAGGAATAAAGGTTGTCCTGGACGGCGTGTTCAACCACGCGGGCAGAGGCTTCTTTGGATTTAAGGATGTGCAGGAGAAGAGATGGGATTCACAGTACAAGGACTGGTTCCACATAAGCTTTGACGGCAACAGCTACTACAATGACGGCTTCTGGTATGAGGGCTGGGAAGGAAACTTCGATCTTGTAAAGCTAAATCTCAGAAATCCTCAGGTTGTCGACTATCTTCTCGACAGCATCAGGTACTGGATAAGTGAATTTGATATCGACGGACTTCGCCTTGACGTTGCATACTGCGTGGAAAGTGATTTCCTCAGAAGACTCCGCTATGAATCAAGCAGCTGGAAGGATGAGTTTTTCCTGATGGGAGAGATGATCGGCGGCGATTACAATCGCATAATGGGAGATGATCTTTGTCACAGTGCGACTAATTACGACTGTTATAAAGGAATGTTCTCAGCCTTTAACAGCATGAACCTCTTTGAGATAATCCACTCTTTGAAGCGGCAGTTTGGCCCGGAGCAGTGGACCCTCTATAAGGGCAGACACCTTTTATCCTTTGTGGACAATCATGATGTCAGCAGGATCGCAAGCATACTTAACAACCCTGAGCACCTTAAGCTTATCTACACCCTTATGTTTGGCATGCCGGGAATTCCAACTATCTACTACGGAAGCGAATGGGGAGAGAAGGCAGACAAGAATCAGGGAGATCCGGCACTTCGCCCGTGCTTTGATAAACCGCAGTGGAATGAACTTACTGACCACATAGCTGCTCTCTGCAGGGCACAGAAAGCCAACAAGGCCCTGAATTACGGAGATTTTTCAGCACCGCTCCTCACAAACAGACAGTGTATCTTTGAGCGCCAGATCGACGGTGAAAGAGCAATGATAGTAATAAATGCAGATGCTGAGCCCTTCCGCGCCCACTTCAACGCAAGAGCCGGCCGCGCCAAAGACCTGATCACCGGCAAAATGGTAGATTTCGGCGGCGGTCTGGAAGTTCCGGGCTGCACATCCTACCTGTTGTCAGAACTTGACTAAGCTTTACTTGTAAATACCTGCCAACCTGTTATATAATCGTTGTATGGAAATACGTACACCGATTGTTGCAATTTTAGTATTAACTATACTAATCATAATGTATCTGAGGAAGAACATGCCCCGGGTATTTTCAACGCGCGTGTTCTTCTTCTTTTTAGTGTCTGCATATATAAACGTCATCTGTGAAGTGATAGAGGGAGCAGTGTTCAGATATCTTGACAACAGCTTTCATGTTCTCAGGCGCACATCGCAGAGCTTATATGTAGGAACTCTTCTTCTTTGCGCTTTTATGATCTCGCTTTATGTATATGCCAAGGTGCAGCGTGGACATTCTGTCTTGAGAACGGTCATTCTTATACAGGCAATTCCTATGCTTATTGGTCTGGTGGCTCTCTTTTTTGGAAAGGTCTACTACACAACAAATGCAGCAGGAGAGTATTACAACTATGGCCCGGCTATAATGCTGTGTTACATCATAGGTTTTTTGTATATCACTATAACCATTATCGCTATATATGTGTACAGAAGCAGGATGAGTAAAGAAAACTTTGTGGCGATAATGGCAGGCCTTTTGGTTTGGGCGGTCTCGGCTCTGGTACAGCTGCGCTTCCATGGCCTTCAGGTCTCCTCCGTTGCAATGATGCTCATGGCACTGATCCTGTTTTTGTCTATGGAGAACCCCAAAGAGTACTACGAGAAATCAATAGACAATGTGAGGAATATTGATGCATTTAAACTGACTCTTGTTGAGATGTTTGGCTATAAAAAGGATTTCTTTATCGTGTCCGTGGTTTTCACGGGAAAGACCTCGATCCTTTCGGGAGAGGACAGGAAAATGCTGGTATCACTCCAGGAGAATATGGCCAGAATGTCGGAGAATGAGATAGATGAGTCAGCGTATCTGTCAGGCTGGAACACACTGAGCTTTATTATTTCAAATCCTGAAAAAGTGGAAAAGCTGATGGGGCTCGTAAATAACTACAAGGATGACAGCGGAAATTTTAAGTTTACCTACGTTGTTCTGGAGGTTCCGAAGTATACCAGGGATGTGGATGAGGCTCTTCAGGTTCTCAACTATGTATCAAACGAATACATATATACCCAGTCGTCGCCTAACCTTGTCATAGATGAGACTGTCATCGACAAGATGACAGTAAGGAACAATATTGAGGATATTGTCAGGAAGGCGACTATGGACAAGGCCTTTGAGGTATATTATCAGCCCATCCTCAATGTGCAGGAAGGCTGCTTTTCATCAGCTGAGGCACTTGTCAGGCTGAAAAGACCTGATTCGGAAAGATATATTTCTCCCGAGGACTTCATTCCAATCGCTGAGAAGATAGGTCTTATCCTGGAGATAGACGATCTTGTATTCGAAAAGGTCTGTTCGTTCATTTCAAGAGAAAAGCTTTCTGATTACGGTATCAGAATCGTGGAGGTTAATCTTTCGGGAAATGAGGTTGTGGATCGTCAGACCTACACAAGGCTCCTTGGCAAGATGGAGAAGTACAATATTCCTCCGAGCATGATCAATTTTGAGATAACAGAAACCGCCTATATTAATAATGACGAGGTGTTCAAGGACAACGTCCAGAAGCTCAAGGATATGGGCTCAACATTTTCCATGGATGATTTCGGATCCGGCTATTCGAATCTCCTGGAGCTACTCAAGATGGAGTACAAGCTGGTTAAGATGGACAAGGAGTTCATCTGGAAGTGCCTTGATAAGACAAGGCCTGAGAATATGAGGATGCTTGAGTATTCAATAGGCTTTTTGAAGGACTACGGCCTTCACGTTCTTGCTGAAGGTGTAGAAACTTTGGAAATGGCTGAAATTCTCATCGAAAAAGGTGTAGAATATCTACAGGGATTTTACTATTCAAAACCGTTACCGGAAGATAAATATATCGAGTTTCTTAAGCAACAGAAAGGAGAAGGTCAATGAACGAAGCTCTTTATGAAGCAGTTTTTTGCTACACTGATAAGAAGGTGGATCCATTTGCCAGGTCATATGTTGATTTTGATAGGATAATAGCTGATATGAAGCTTGTTGGCTATGAAATCAACTCTTTTAATATCGCTCATCAGATCGTTCTTGAAGAGCTTGATTATCTGATTAAGAAAAAGGGACAGATCATGGAGCTTGCGATGGATATGGACAACAGGGACGAGTTCTGCAGGCAGAAATACGGACTTTCATTCAAGGATATTGATGCTCTCGATCCCGCTCATGACTTTGAGTTTGACATAAAGAGCGGCCAGGTGATCTTTTATCTCGTTCACGAAGCTCAGCACAAAGAGCAGGAATATTTGATCCTCTTCCAAAAAGAACTCGAGCAGTTTATAAACAGAACCGGGTTCAGCTTTGTCAGTGCGTAACCTTAAGGCGGAAAAATGATCTTAGAGACAAGGCGATTGATTCTAAGAGGCTGGAGAGACGAGGATGCTCCTGGCCTCTTTAAATATGCAAAGGATGAAAGGGTTGGTCCTGCCGCAGGGTGGCTTCCACACACAGATGTAAGATACTCGAGAGCCGTTATAAGGACAATTCTTTCAAAGGAAGAGGTCTACTGCATCTGCCTTAAGGGAAACAGAAATGAACCTATTGGGAGCATCGGACTTACACTTGAGGGCAGCAGTGAGAGACCTCTGGATGAGGGCACAGCGGAGCTTGGATATTGGCTGGGAGTTCCCTTTTGGGGGCAGGGAATCGCCAGTGAGGCGGCAGGGGAGATAATAAGGCACGGCTTTGATGATCTCGCCCTAAAGGGGATATTTTGCGCTTATTTTATGGGCAATGAAAGATCAAGAAGAGTAATGTTTAAATGTGGCTTTAAGCATCATCATACAAACCTTGAATCAAAAATTCCCATGCTTGGGGAAACAAGAGTTGAATATTTCAACTACCTCTCATTTGAGGAATGGAAATGTAATAAAACAAAATTTTTATGATTGGCTCCAATTATAAATTTTATAAATAAACTTGTTACGAAAAATGTAATATTGTGGTATAATTTAAACACTGAAAGCGCTTTCATGGGGCGTGGGCTGTTGTTTTTCAAATTAAGGAGGCACAGATGTTAAATATTGGAGAATGCGTAATATACGGGAGTCATGGCCTTTGCAGGGTAAATGACATCCTGGTACCGTCGTTTCTCGAGAGAGGGAAGGAAAAAGAGTATTATCAGATGGTTTCAGCTGTTGATGCCGGAAGTGTACTGTATGTTCCGGTTGATGGTGCAGAAGACAAGATCCGTGATGTCATAGGAACGGATGACGCAGAGAGCCTTATTGATGAGATTGTTGAGACTCCTTTACTTGAGCTTCCTGAGGGCAAGAAGGCTGAACCGGCTATAATGGAGGTTATTAAGAGGAATCTGACTGATGAGATGATGAGCCTTGTCAAGTCACTGCGCAGGATCAAGGCAGTGCGCGAGGCAGAGGGCAAGAAGTTTGCAGCGCTGAATGAGAAATACCTGAATATGGCGGAGAAGCTTCTTTACACCGAGCTTGCTTTTTCACTTAAGACTGAGAAGGATGACATCAAGACCAGGGTAATAGATGAACTTTCACACCTTTCTTTAGAGACTGCTTGAAGCAGTCTCTTTTCTTATGTTATACTTTTTTCTATGGCTAAGACGATTGAACTGTATTATGAAAATGCATATTTAAGTGAATTTGACGCCAGGGTTCTCTCATGTGAAGAGGGAAAGAATGGCAATTTTTTTGTAGTCCTGGACAGGACTGCTTTTTTTCCGGAGCAGGGCGGACAGAGCTCGGATGTCGGGATACTTAAGGATACTGAAGGTACAGACATCAGGGTACTCCACACGTCGATCAGTGATGGAGTGATAACACATACATGTGACGGAAGGCTTGCACCTGACACAAAAGTGACCGGGCGTATAGACTGGGATAAGAGATTCTCCAACATGCAGCAGCACACAGGAGAGCACATTTTTTCAGGGCTCGTACATTCGCGGTTTGGCTATGAAAATGTGGGATTTCATCTAAGTGACAATGAGGTCACCATGGACTACAACGGGCCCCTGTCAGAGGGTGATATACTGGATCTGGAAATGTCGGTCAATAGGGCAATCTGGAAGAACCTTGAGGTAAAATGTGAGTTTCCTGATAAAGACGAGCTTGAGAAGCTTGACTATAGGAGCAAGAAGGAGCTTTCCGGCGATATAAGGATCGTCACTGTTCCGGGGTATGATGTCTGTGCCTGCTGTGCTCCGCATGTGAGTCGTACCGGAGAAATAGGAACGCTCAAGGTTATAAGCTGCCAGAGCTATAAGGGCGGTGTCAGGGTCAGTATACTCTGCGGAGAGCGTGCGCTTTTATTTACAAGAGACAGGCAGAGGATTGTTGAAGAGCTGGTGGGAATATTTACTACATCATCTGACAGGATAACAGCAGCCGTACAGAAGCTCTCTGATGAAAACTCAGCTCTTAAGAGGAGGGTATCCGATCTTTCGCAGCAGCTTATGGAGTATGAGCTTTCAAAGATCGACAGCGCACTCGAAGATGTTTTCATCGTAAGAGAAGAGGATATTGATGGCAATCTTATGAGGAAGATGGTGACTCTTCTCTCAGAGGGACACAGTGGATTTAATGGTGTTTTTGCAGGAAATAATAACAGCGGCTATAAATATATAATAGCCAAAGGCTCCGGTGAAAAAGATCTTAAGGCTCTTCAGGGCGGCCTTTCACAGAGATTTGGGGCAAAGGGCGGCGGAAGCGGCAAGATGATCCAGGGGAGCATCAGGAACGCGCAGATAGAGGAAGTGCTGACTTTCTGCAGAGAATATGTATAAAGAGACCCGATGTTTCAGGATTTAGAGGGGATGCCTTAAATGGTGCAATGGTATGAAGAAAAATTTTGGTGAGAATTTAGGGAGTATAAAGGATTTTAAGGTGGGATGTATTGAGGCTATTCCGATATGTCTTGGATATATAGCGGTATCCTTTGCTTTTGGAATTGAGGCTTCAAAGATTGGTATGACTACTTTTCAGGCAGCAATGACGTCTCTTTTAAACGTCACAAGTGCAGGTCAGTTTTCTGCGCTGTCGGTAATTGCGAGGAATGGAAGCTTTGTTGAGCTGGCTGTTCTGCAGTTTATTATCAATCTGAGATATATGCTGATGAGCTGTGCTCTTTCGCAAAAGCTTGATCCGAAGGTCGGCACACTCAGCAGGATGTGTATATCCTACGGGGTGACGGATGAGATATTTGCACTGAGTGTTCTAAAAAAAGGCAGACTCTACCCAATGTATTCATACGGACTTATTGTGGTTTCCGTCTTTGGATGGGTGTTTGGAACCATTCTGGGGGCTATAGCAGGTCAGCTCCTTCCCCAGAGACTGATAAGCTGTCTGGGACTTGCCATATACGGAATGTTTATCGCAATCATCATTCCTGATACAAGAAAGAGCAGAGCGGTGATGGGGGTTGTTCTTGCAGCAATGGCGCTTAGTACTGTATTTACCTATGTTCCGCTCATTGCGGACACCATTTCTTCGGGCTTTCGCATCATAATAATCACGATTGCAGTTGCAGCAGCTGCAGCTTTTATTGCTCCAATCGGCGGAACCGTAAAAAACTCTTCCGGGGCTCCGGCAGGAGGTGAACAGGCATGAGCAGAGTTTATCAGTACATACTTCTGATGGCGCTTGTCACCTATCTCATAAGGGCACTGCCGCTCACTCTGATAAGAAGAGAGATAAAAAATGAATTTGTAAAATCCTTTTTATATTATGTTCCCTATGCAACGCTGGCGGCAATGACATTTCCGGCAATCTTAAGTGCAACTGATTATTTCTGGTCTTCGGTTGTGGGCTTTGCAGTGGCGCTTGTCCTTGCCTTTAACAGAAGAAGCCTTCTGACCGTTGCAGGAGGCGCATGTGCTGCAGCATTTGTTGTAGAGCTGTTTATACGCTGATCGACGACTGATGACAGCGCGGCATATGGCGACAGGATGGTGCAAATAAGTAAAGAAATGATTGGGACGGTACACTAATGTGCCGTGTTATTCATTTTTTTTGAAAGCTTACAGTACCCGCAGCGGACCAGGTCTGGTCAGATATAGACTTTTGGTTATACAAGAGGAGGAAAAGGAATGAGAGTAGGAATGGGATATGATGTACACCGCCTGGTTGAGGGGCGGGATCTCATAATCGGAGGTGTTAAGATCCCTTATGAGAAAGGACTTTTGGGGCATTCGGATGCAGATGTGCTCTTGCATGCAATAATGGATGCGCTGCTTGGAGCCGCTGCGCTTGGGGATATCGGTAAGCACTTCCCGGACACTGACCCCAAGTATAAGGGAGCCAATTCAGTTGAGCTTCTGAAGGAAGTTGGGAATATGCTTGACAAAAACCATTTTCTGATAGAAAACATTGATGCAACGATAATTGCCCAGGCGCCGAAGATGAGACCTCATATCGATGAGATGAGGATAAATATTGCACAGGCTCTCAGGATTGAGATGTCTCAGGTAAATGTCAAGGCGACCACCGAGGAGGGACTCGGGTTTACCGGAACAGGTGAGGGCATTTCGTCACAGGCTGTATGTCTTTTGACAAGTCCTATGGATACAGTCAGCCTCAATGCTACCTTCCAGACAGGGGATGAAGGTGTCGGCTGCTGCAGAGGCTGTGACAGGGGATGACATAAGCTTCCCGATTAAGACGGATAAAAAATATTTATTGAGGAGACGGATACTGCCTGAGCGCATATTCCGGTTGCTTACTGTAGCTTAATCCGACCGGATCAGGTCAGATATATACTGACGTTTATGGAGGAGAGAAAAATGGCAGAGAAATTTAGTTTTTATAATTCATTGACAAGAAAGGTTGAGGAGTTTGTACCCCTTGAGCCGGGAAAGGTGTCAATGTACACCTGCGGCCCAACCGTATATCATTACGCCCACATAGGTAATATAAGGACATATATAATGCAGGATGCACTTGTAAAGGCTCTTACCTATGCCGGATATGAGGTTAAGCGCGTGATGAATATCACAGATGTGGGTCACCTTTCTTCTGACGCAGATACAGGTGAGGACAAGATGCTTGCCGGCGCCAAAAGAGAGCACAAATCCGTCATGGAGATTGCAAAGTTCTACACAGATGCTTTCTTCAGGGATTTTGAAGCGGTAGGGAACAAGATGCCTGATGTAATCGAGCCTGCAACAAACTGCATCCCCGAGTTCATCCACATGATCGAGGTACTTCTGCAGAAAGGCTATGCATATCAGGCAGGCGGAAACATATATTTCGATACAAGTAAGCTGGATGACTACTATGTCTTTTCATCCTCGGTAGAGAAGGAAGAGCTGCAGATCGGTGTCCGCGACGATGTTGAGGAGGATATCAATAAAAAGAACAAGACAGACTTCGTTCTCTGGTTTACCAAGTCCAAGTTTGAGGATCAGGCTCTTAAGTGGGACAGCCCATGGGGAGTCGGTTATCCCGGGTGGCACATTGAGTGCTCCTGCATTTCCATGAAGCATCTCGGAGACAGACTTGATATACACTGCGGTGGGGTAGACAATATTTTCCCGCATCACACCAATGAGATAGCCCAGTCTGAGAGCTACCTTGGTCATGATTGGTGCAGATACTGGTTCCACAGCAATCATTTAAATGACAGGGCAGGCAAGATGTCAAAGTCAAAGGGAGCGGTTCTTACTGTTTCCGTTTTGATGGAAAAAGGGTACGACCCGCTTGTATACAGATTCTTCTGCCTGCAGTCGCATTATCGCAAGCCGCTGGAGTTCTCTTTTGATGTCCTTGATAACACCCGGGCTACATACAACAAGCTCATAAAGAGGGTTTCCGAGCTCAATGCCCGGGGAGAAGTATCAGAGGAAGCAAAAAAGGAATATATGGACAGATTCAGAGAAGCTCTTTCCGATGATCTGAACACCTCAATGGCCATAACAATCCTTTATGATGTACTCAAGGCTGACCTCGATGATGCCACAAAGCTTTCAATTGTAGAGAGCTTTGATACTGTTTTGTCGCTTGATCTTATCGGACACGCAAAAAAGCTCTCAGAGGATGCCAGTGTTGATCCTGAGCTTGAAAAGTATGTACTTGAGCAGATAGCAAAGAGGGCTGAAGCAAAGAAGGCAAAGGATTTTGCCACAGCTGATGCCATCAGAAATGAGCTTCTTGAAAAAGGAGTAGAGATCAAGGATACCCGAGAGGGAGTCAAATGGCAGCTGATCTGAACAGTTATATAAATGAGCAGTTTGGTATAGAATCCAAGGATATACGCACATATTCTCCGCTGACACTTGCTTACATAGGGGATGCGGTCTTTGACCTCATAATAAGGTCCGTACTTGTAAACCGCGGCAATACTGCGGTCAACAATCTGCATAAGAAGGCCAGCAGTATCGTCAAGGCACCTTCACAGGCCATGCTTATTGCAGCTGTCATGGAGAAGCTTACCCTGAATGAAAAGGAAATATACCGGAGAGGCCGTAATTCCAAGCCGCATACAAAGGCCAGGAATGCTTCAACAATGGAGTATCTTGAGGCTACCGGGTTTGAGGCAGTGCTAGGTTACCTGTACCTTACAGGAAATATGGACAGGGCTATGGAGCTTATAAAAAGCGGAATTTCTAAGCTGGATATGTTTTAGAATAACGGGTAAGGAAGGAAAAAAATGGAAAAAGAAAATCTCACCCCGAATGAGGAAAAGATCGAGGGGCGGAATGCGGTCATTGAGGCCTTCAGGTCCGGGAAGACCATTGATAAGCTGTATATTCTTGACGGCTGCCAGGATGGCCCGGTCTCTACCATAAGGAGGGAAGCCAAAAAGAATGGCACTCTTATGAAGTTTGTGAGTCGTGAGAGGCTGGACCAGATGTCAGATACCGGCAAGCATCAGGGAGTTATCGCAATCGCAGCAGCCTATGATTATTCTGAATTGGATGATATTTTTAACCTTGCGAAGGCTCGTGACGAAGATCCATTTGTCTTTATACTGGATAATATCGAGGACCCTCACAACCTCGGTGCGATCATAAGAACGGCAAATCTTGCAGGCGCCCATGGGGTGATCATACCAAAGAACAGGGCAGTGGGACTAACTGCAACCGTTGCCAAGGCATCAGCAGGGGCAATTAATTACACTCCTGTAGTAAAGGTGACCAATATTGCCAAGACAATCGAGGACCTCAAGGATAAGGGTCTGTGGTTTGTCTGTGCAGATATGGATGGAACCACAATGTACAAGCTTAATCTCAAGGGGCCGATAGGTCTTGTAATAGGCAATGAAGGCAGCGGTGTAGGAAGACTTGTGAAGGAAAAATGCGACATGGTTGCCTCTATCCCAATGAAGGGTGACATCGATTCCCTGAACGCATCAGTAGCTGCAGGAGTACTTGCCTTTGAGATAGTAAGGCAGAGAGGCGTGGGATGAGTGCAGGAGCAGAGCGCTACAACGACATAGACGATGAGCAGCTGATAGTAATGATACATGACGGCGGCGGCAATGATCTGGTTGACTATGTGATGGATAAATACAAGAACATGGTCCGAAAAAAAGCAGCTTCTATGTATATTCTTGGTGCAGACAGGGATGACCTGATCCAGGAGGGCATGATAGGTCTCTTCAAAGCAATAAGAGACTATGACTGTGGAAGAGATGCCAGCTTTGCGACCTTCGCAGATCTGTGTATATCAAGACAGATGTACTCAGCAATCAAGTCATTGTCCAGAAAAAAGCATACTCCGTTGAACAGCTATATATCCATCTATGCAAGCCGTGAGGACAATGAGGAGGGAATGGAAATCCCGCTTGAGGATATTCTGGAATCAGACCCCAATTCCGTCCCGGAGCAGTATGTGATAGCAAGGGAGAACCTTCAGCTTCTGGAGGATGCTATAGAGAGCGAGCTCTCTGATCTGGAGCGCCAGGTTCTTGATCTGTACATTACAGGAATGAGTATAAAGAGAATTTCAGCTGTTCTCGGCAGGGATGATAAGTCCACTGACAACGCCATGCAGAGGGTCAGGACAAAACTCAGAAAGTATCTTAATAATTCAGATAAAAAGTACTTGCTTTAAGCTGAATATTATGTTATATTGATATAGCTGTTGTGAAACAAGAATAACTATAGTTAATAAGAAGAAATTTTGTATATAGAGAGGTGAGAAGAGATGAGACAGGACATTCAGCCAGCATTCCATCAGGCAACCGTTACTTGCAACTGTGGCAACACATTCACAGTTGGATCAACGAAGAGCGAGATTCACGTCGAGATTTGCTCAAAGTGCCATCCGTTCTATACTGGAACTCAGAAGGCTACAGCTGCTCGTGGACGTATTGATAAGTTCAACAAGAAATACGGCATCGACAACAAGTAATTTACTGATAATCATGAAACAGGAGAGGTTGAGGCTTTAGTCTCAACCTTTTTTCTTAAGATATTTTATTCGGGGAGTTTCTATGAAGAAGCACAGTATGAAAAGACAAAAGGTCAGACATTACTCGGGGATTGGCGGCCAGGCCGTGCTGGAGGGCGTGATGATGAAAAATAAGGACATGTACTCCGTGGCAGTCCGTAAGCCTGACGGAGAGATTGTCGTTGAGCTTGATGAGTATCACGGCCCGGGATATGCCAGTAGATTGAAGGATGTGCCACTTATCAGAGGTATCATAACCTTTGCGGATTCACTTATACTTGGTATCAAGTCACTTAATTACTCCTCCTCGTTTTATGAGGAGACCGATGAAAAGCCGTCAAAACTGGACAAGGGAATTGATAAGGTGACTCAGGGTCATGAGGATACATTTCTTATGCTCTTTACCACATTGTTGTCCTTCTTTTTTGCAATTGTACTGTTTATGATCATTCCTTATGCCGTATCAGAGCTGTTGTCGGGATATATGAGAAACAGATCAATGCTTGCCATTATCGAGGGTGTGCTGAGGATAATCATCTTTATACTCTATATTCTGATAATTTCGCGTGTACCTGATATAAAGAGACTCTTTATGTATCACGGTGCCGAGCACAAATGTATAAACTGCATTGAGAACGGCAAGGAGCTGACTGTTGAGAATGTCAGAAAAAGCTCGAGGCTGCACAACAGGTGCGGAAGCAGCTTTATCCTTTTTGTAATGCTTGTCAGCATAATCCTTTTCTTCTTTATCAGGGTTGATTCGGTTGCTGCAAGGGTTGGAATCAGGATATTGCTTATTCCTGTTATTTCAGGTATTTCATATGAGATACTTCGTCTCTCGGGACGATTCAATTTCTTTCTTCTAAAGCTCATATCCGCACCGGGACTGTGGCTTCAGAAGCTTACAACCAAGGAACCTGATGATGACATGATTGAGGTTGCCATCAAGTCAGTGGAAGCGGTATTTGACTGGAAGGAGTTTATGGAGGACTCCTTCGGCTATAGCTTTAGTGAGAACAGCGCTGATCTTACGACCGGCGGAGAATAATTTTGATTTGTGTTTACAATACTATGACTTATAAAGATATTTTTGATAACGGAAGAATTAAACTGGAAAGAGCCGGAATTGCAGAAGCTAAGCTTGATGCCCGGCTCCTTTTAGAATATGTATGCGGAACAAAGCAGAGTGACCTGATAGTTCATCCGGACAGGGAGGTTACATCCAAAGAGGAAGAAGAGTATTACAGGCTCATAGACAGAAGGTCGAAGCGTGAGCCTGTGGCCTATATCCTTGGCAGCTGGGAGTTCATGGGAATTGACTTTAAGGTTGGCAGGGATGTGCTGATCCCGGAGCAGGACAGTGAGTTTCTTGTTGAGGAAGCCTTAAGGGTAATGCAGGATGGCTTCAGAGTGCTTGATCTGTGTACCGGATCCGGCTGTATCGCGCTTAGTATACTGAATTATACAAATGATACTTTTGCAGTTTGTACCGACATATCTGAGAATGCGCTTAAGATAGCAGGCTGTAATGCCGACTCCCTTGGCCTTCTGGACAGAGCGGAGTTTATTGGAACAGATCTTTTCCCTGAAGAAGATGGTTCAAAATTTGATGTAATAGTATCAAATCCGCCATATATTGCCTCTGAGGTGATAGAAAAATTGCAGCCCGAAGTAAGGGACTATGAACCAAGGCTGGCTCTGGACGGGGATTCTGACGGTCTTGCCTTTTACAGAAGAATAATAAGGGATGCGGGAAGATATCTTTTTTCGAGCGGATTTCTTATTCTTGAGATAGGCTATGATCAGGCTGAAGCAGTTACGGCGCTGATGAATGAAGAGGGGCATTACCACGAGATTGAGGTGATTAAGGATTTTTCCGGAAACGACAGGGTTGTGAAGGCTTGTTATTTTTAATGACCAATTGACCCCAGCATCATTGTATGAGTCGCCCGACAAAAGCTCACCAGTCCGTCTCCGGCTGTGCATATTGTACAATCACTTCGGGCACGCTTTCGCTCCTTTCGCTTCGTAGCGTTACTAAGGCACCAAAATACGGTGCCTAAGTACCGACGAGCTCATAGGGCCTCTCAGCCTCCTGTGCAATATGCACAGCCTGAGCCGGCCTGGCGAGCTTTTGTCGGACAACTCATTGAATTTCACATTACAATTAACCGCCCCGGCAAAGTCCGCACGGCGCTTTTGACAATGCATATTGCAAAGGCAGCTGTCAGGTCCTTGCGAGCGGTCGACTCATTAAATTATGAGGGATGATATGTTTGATAAACTTGAAGATATTTTGAGAAGATATGAAGATATAACCATGATGCTTAACGATCCGGCAGTTATTACGGATCAGGAGAGATTCAGAAAGCTCATGAAGGAGCAGAAGAGTCTTGAAGCCCTTGTTGAATGCTACAATGAGTATAAAAAGTGCAATGAAACTATAAGGGACAGCCTTGAAATGCTGGACGGAGAAAATGACCCTGATATGAAGGAGCTCTTGAAGGAGGAACTGTCTGAGGCTAAAGACAGGCTCCCGAAGCTGGAGGAGAGGCTGAAGATACTTCTTCTTCCGAAGAACCCCAATGATGAGAAGAATGTAATCGTTGAGATTAGGGCAGGAGTAGGCGGTGATGAGGCAGCTCTGTTTGCAGCAGACATGTACAGACTCTATGTCAGATATGCTGAGAGGCATGCTTTTAAGGTTGAGACCATGAGCCTTGAGGATATAGGTATAGGCGGAATAAAGGCAGTGAGCTTCATGATAAAGGGAAATGGTGCCTACTCCAGGCTAAAGTTCGAGAGCGGTGTGCACAGAGTCCAGAGGATACCGGAGACTGAGTCAGGAGGGCGTATTCATACCTCAGCGATAACGGTTGCAATAATGCCTGAGGTCGAGGACGTGGAGGTCGACATTGATATGTCTGACTGCAAATTTGACGTGTTCAGGGCATCAGGAAACGGAGGACAGTGTGTCAATACCACAGATTCAGCTGTCAGGCTTACGCATCTTCCCACAGGAATTGTAATATCCTGTCAGGATGAAAAGAGCCAGCAGCAAAACAAAGCAAAAGCTCTTAAGGTCCTTCGAGCCAAGCTGTATGAGATGGAGTGTCAGAAGCAGCATAACGACGAGGCAGAGCTTCGAAGGAGCCAGGTGGGCAGCGGTGACAGGTCGGAGAAGATCAGGACCTACAACTTCCATCAGGGAAGAGTAACAGATCATCGCATAGGACTGACCCTCTACCGCATAGACCAGATAATGGACGGAGACCTTGATGAGATCATAGACTCCCTGATCGCAGCCGATCAGGCTCAGAAGATGCTTGAATTCAATAACAACTGAATTATCATAACTAATCCTGTAACAATTCGGTTGCTGAATATTTTTAAATGAGTTAAAATTATTTTATCGAGATTTTTGTGAGCGAAATTTCGGGAATGTCAGGTGGAGGAATATGGACGCTGGATTTAAGAATGAATTAATTGAATGGGGTGTTGACTGGAATGAGATACTCGACAGGTTTATGGGGAATGAGACCCTTATAGCCAAGTTCATGTTTAAATTTTTGAATGACCAGAGCATGACTGATCTCACAAGGTATCTGGATGAGGGCAATGTTTCAGAGGCATTTAAGGCTGTACATACCCTGAAGGGTGTCAGCGCAAACCTTGGACTTAAGGGCTTTCTAACACCGGTGTGCGAGCTGACAGAGATTCTGCGAGCCGGCTCGATGGATGGAGCAAGGGATAAATATGAGATTATTAAGCCCAAATATGATGAGCTTATTGTTATACTTACCAAATATAAGTCGTAAGAGTACTATAGAAGATTTAGAAGCTCTCAGTGTACCAACACAAGCATTACTTGCACATTTTCGTCAGCCTGTATCAGGAGCTGTATTGTTTTAAGCTTCCGATGCCGGGAACAGGAGCTTATAGAAAGTCATAGGATTTCTGTAGAAATGCCATTCGATTCCATAAAACCCGGGACATATTGATCCCAGGCTTTTTCTGCACTCTTATCGAGTGTAAATACATTTGTTGATATGCCTGTAGTCAGAACAACTTCTCCTGATGAAAAACTAATATTCAGTCCAAAAGAGATCTGATCCGGCGAAAAGCTTATTCCTGACTGCGAGATCAGTTTTTCTTTTGATTTATTATCGAGGTGCAGTACAAATCTGAAGGACAGAGGGGTAACCTTTCCCTTTATCAGCTCAAGGCATATCGGACGAAGCTTTCCCCAACGGGAAAACTCTTCAGCCGGAATTTGGGATTCGTCAAAGAAGGAATCCTTATAATATTCCCTGTGAATCCTGCCATCTATTCTGAAGGTGTTATAGGTTTCAATCTCAGCTTCTTCTAGTAAGAACAGGTCAAAAAGGTCAGTAGTAAGCAGCTTCGACATGAAATTTTTTTGCTTTGTTATCTTTATGGCTATCATCATTTCCTCCAATCGTACAAGAAGATTATAGAATAAAAAAATATATAAATATAGTAAAAATAATTGTATATTTATTCAGCATTACGAGTTATAATTTGAATTGAATTGTAAAAATATTAATTATTAAAAGTTTATGGAGTGATTGTATGGCTAAAAGCGTAAGACTTAAGGACATTGCAGAAAAGATAGGTGTCAGCACAGTGACTGTCTCAAAGGCTCTATCAGGTCAAAAGGGTATGAGCGATGAGATGCGGGAAAAGATTTATTCACTGGCGAATGAGATGGGATATATACCTTCGGTTTCCAGAAAAGCTTTTTCAAACCAGAAGAGTTACACCATAGGAGTACTCATGTCAGAACGCTATATGGATGAGTACAGTACTTTTTACAACAGGATGAACCAGCAGGTGTCGCAGCTCGTCATGGAGAAGGGCAGCTTTACAATGATGGAGGTTATCTCTGAGGACATGGAGAAGCGCGGAGTATTGCCAAGACTGATAAGCGACAATAAGGTAGATGGCATCATGGTAATCGGAAGGCTCTCACAGAAGTATCTTGATGAAATAAGGAATGAATCGGGAATCGCCACAGTATACCTTGATTTCTGCAATCATTCGGGCAATGAGGATGCGGTAGTATCAGACAGCTACAACGGAGCCTATTGTATTACCAACTATCTCTTTGACATGGGACACAGGGATATTGCATTTGTGGGAACAGTCATGGCGTCAGGCACTATCACAGACAGATATTTCGGGTACAGGAAGGCACTTTTGGAGCATGGACTTGAGTACAGGGAGGATTGGATCATACCTGACAGGGACAAGGACACAGGTGTAATTGATGCATCGAAATATTTCGTTCTGCCGCAGGAGATGCCAACTGCATTTGTATGCAATTGTGATATTACTGCAAGTATACTTATAAAGAAGCTGACCGAGAAGGGCTACAAGGTACCTGAAGATATATCTGTAGTAGGTTATGACAACTGTCTCTATCCCGGTCTTTGCGATATCAAGATAACAACCTTTGGAGTTGACAGCTATGAGATGGGCAGAAATGCAGTATTAAATCTGCTTCGCAAGATTGGAAAAGAGAGATATCGTCAGGGAGTAATGATCCTTGAGGGGCATCTCATAGAAGGTGAAAGCGTAAAAAGAAGATAGTGAAAGCAAAAAAGTGACGGCTTTACTGACCGCCGCTTTTTTGATGCTGCTCGTATTCTTTACGGTATGCTTCAGTTTTCTTTATGGCATTGCGATAGGAAAAGGGTACAGGAAAGACCATATCGTTGTCCATAATGACTTTTCTGAATTTTGTTTCTTTTATGTGATCTATATTGATAAAGGAATTGTCGTTTACAGGACACATCTGCGGAAAGCAGTTACACTCGGCGTAGAAATTCACGATGTTTTCCAATAAGATGATAGTCCTTCCGTCTGAAAGAAAGACCTCCAGTTCTGCCTTTATCTGTTTTGCGCAAATAATGTCATCGCCCTTGGCATAGATGGTTTCGGCTTTGCCGCGAAGCTCAATAGTGTGTTCTACAGTCTTATTCAGTTCCTTTATCCGGTCTACAACCTCAGTCAGCTCTGAAACCTTGAGAGGCTTGTTGAGGAAGAGGACATTGTCAGCACTCATTCCTGCCTCAATAAACTGTGCTTTGTAATCAACCTTGGACGAGCACATGATGATTGGCTTGAGGATGCGCTGATCCAAAAGATTTTGAAGAACTTCAATGCCGGTCATATTGCTGTCAACCATATCGATAAAAAGACCGTGATACATCTGAGGATTTTGCAAAAAAGCCTCTGCGTTGCCATAGGAATCAATGAAAATACGTTCACCTGTCTCCTTGAAGATGCGGTCAGACTGCCTTCCAAGGAGTCTCTCTGTCTGCTTTCTGTCGGCTATGTTATCATCACAAACTGCCAGGTTCATCTAATCCCTCCTCTAATTAACAAAAGCTTCACTTACATAAAGCTGAATTGAATTGGTCCGAAGTAGAGAAATGCAAATGTCAGTAAATGTATAAAAAGTATTATAGGCAATCCGAAAAGAAAATACCAATGCTTTGTCTTGTGTCTGAAAATAAACATTCCGAGAGTGCAGCCGAGACTTCCGCCGACTATGGCGACAGCAAAAAGGGTTGCCTCGGGGATGCGAAGATAGTGCTTTATGGCCCTTCTCTTGTCATCACCCATTAAGGCAAACCCCAGTATGTTGATTATTACCAAATAAATCTCAATGTAATTGATGGAATTCATCCGTTATTTGTTGTTTTTCACTTCCTGCATCTTCATGGCACGAACCTTGCATGAGAGACCAAACAGGTTTATGAAGCCCTCAGCATCATGGTGGTCATAAAGATCACCGGTCTTGAAGGATGCGATGCTCTCATTGTAGAGAGAGTAGGGAGACTTTGTGCCTGCCTTGATGATGTTACCCTTGTAGAGCTTGAATGTAACTTCACCCGTGACATATTTCTGAGTTGACTCAATGAAGGCCTGCTCAGCTTCGCGCAGAGGAGTGAACCACTTCCCTTCATATACTAGATCGGCAAACTTGTTGCCCATATCCTTTTTCATTGTATAGGTATCGCGGTCTAAAATCAACTCTTCGAGCTGCTGGTGAGCTTCATAGAGGATAGTTCCTCCGGGTGTCTCATAAACTCCGCGGGACTTCATTCCAACGACACGGTTTTCAACAATATCAACGATTCCGATTCCGTTTTCGCCGCCCAGCTTGTTGAGGGTGCGGATGATATCTGAAACCTTCATTTCCTTGCCGTTAACTGACTTCGGAACACCGCCTTCAAAAGTCATTGTAACAGTAGTAGGTGTATCGGGAGCATCCTCAGGAGTCTTTCCAAGAACAAGGAGGTGCTTGTAATTAGGTTCAAGTGAAGGATCTTCGAGCTCAAGTCCCTCATGGGATATGTGCCAAAGGTTCCTGTCGCGGCTGTAGCTGGAGTCTGCGGAGAATGGAAGATTGATTCCGTGTGCTCTGCAGTATTCGATCTCGGATTCGCGGGAATCCATTGTCCACTTATCATTTCTCCATGCAGCGATGATCCTGATATCAGGTGCGAGAGCCTTGATGCCAAGCTCAAATCTGATCTGGTCGTTGCCCTTTCCTGTAGCTCCGTGACAGATGGCTACAGCGTCTTCTTTACGTGCTATCTCAACAAGCTTCTTGGCAATTAACGGGCGGGCCATTGATGTACCGAGAAGGTACTTGTTTTCGTATACAGCATGAGCCATTACACATGGAACGATATATTCATCGCAGAATTCATCCACAACATCGAGCACATAGAGCTTGCTGGCGCCACAGCTCTTTGCTCTGTCTTCGAGACCGTCAAGCTCTTCCTCCTGGCCACAGTCGATACATACGCAGATAACCTCGTAGTCAAAATTCTCCTTGAGCCATGGAATGATCGCAGTAGTATCAAGTCCACCGGAGTATGCAAGTATAACTTTTTCTTTTGCCATAATAAGTTTCCCTCATCTTTCGTTTATTCTGTTATTACTCAAGGGAATTACGCTTCCCTCACTCATAAATGTAAATATAACTCCATTGGATGATAATTGCAAGTAGTCTTTGCATAAATATTTACAAAAACAGCAAATATTGCATAAATATTTATACTGCTATTGCATTATTTTAATTACGGTCGTATACTTAAAAAAGTTATTTTGTGAAAGTTCCCCATATTTTAAGAAAGGTCGATTATTATGATAAAGGTTGGTATTATTGGTGCTACCGGCTATGCGGGTGCTGAAATAGTCAGATTATTACAGGGGCATCCCAATGCAGAGGTTGTGTGGTATGGGTCAAGGAGTTATATAGATAAGAAGTATTCGGATATCTATGGCAATTTCTTCAAGGTTGTTGATGATAAGTGTTTGGATGACAATATGGACGAGCTTGCGGATGCTGCAGATGTGATTTTCACAGCAACACCTCAGGGCTTGTGCGCATCTCTTGTTAATGAAGCTGTACTCAGCAAGGTTAAGATTATTGATCTTTCCGCAGATTTCAGGCTGAAGGATGTCTCCGTCTATGAGAAATGGTACGGCATAGAGCACAAGGCACCTCAGTATCTTGAGGAAGCAGTCTACGGCCTTTGCGAGATCAACAGGGATAAGATAAAGAGCGCAAGGATAGTTGCAAATCCCGGGTGCTATACAACCTGTTCAATTCTTACAGCATACCCTCTTATTAAAGAAGGACTTATTGATCCTGACACTTTGATAATAGATGCACTTTCCGGTGTTTCCGGTGCAGGAAGGGGAGCCAAGGTTGCAAATCTTTACTGCGAGGTCAATGAAAGTGCCAAGCCCTACGGAGTTGCTACCCACAGGCATACACCTGAGATAGAGGAGCAGCTGTCATATGCAGCAGGAAAAGACATACTTCTTAACTTTACTCCGCACCTGGTTCCAATGAACAGAGGAATCCTCTCGACAGAGTATGCGACGCTTATCAGGAAAAACGGTTCTCTTCCTTCATCAGATGACATAAGGAAGGCCTATGAGAAGTATTTCGGAAAAGAGAAATTCATAAGACTTCTTCCTGATGGTGTATATCCTGAGACCAGATGGGTTGAGGGAAGCAATTTCGTTGATATAGGTTTCAAGGTTGACGAACGTACAGGCCGTGTCATCATGATGGGCACAATTGACAACCTTGTAAAGGGAGCAGCCGGACAGGCAGTCCAGAACATGAATATTCTCTTCGGCCTCGATGAAGCTGAGGGACTTACGATATTGCCGAGCTTTCCGTAAGGGACAGGCCTTTAGGATTTAGTATTTTGTTAGCGGGGATTAGTATAATGATACGTGCAATGACGGTTGATGATTATGATGATGTATACTCTCTATGGATGTCTATAAAGGGATTTGGCATTCGTACAATGGATGATTCCAGAGAGGGGATTGTCAGATTTATTGAGAGAAACCCGGGACTTAGTCCTGTCTGTGTCAAAGATGGCAAAATAGTCGGAGCTATTCTCTGCGGACATGATGGAAGAAGAGCATGCTTTTATCATGTCTGTGTAAGTCAGGAATACCGGATGCATGGAATAGGCAGAAAGATGGTTGAATTCTGTATAGAAAGACTCAAAGAGGAAGGAATCAACAAGGTATGCCTCAATGCATTTGTCACCAATCAGATAGGGAACAAATTCTGGCAGAAAATGGGCTGGACACTGCGTGATGACATGAATTACTATGATTTCACACTTAATTCTGATAATCTGACTGTATTTAATAAATAAATATTTGTATCCGATGAGTTTCACGACAAAAGCTCGCAAGGCCGGCTCCGGCTGTGCATATTGCACAAGCGGCTGAGAGGCCCTGTGAGCTCGTCGGTACTTAGCGAGGTATTTTCGAGCTTAGTACCGCTACGAAGCGAAAGGAGCGAAAGCGTGCCCGAAGTGATTGTACAATATGTACAGCCGGAGCCGGACTGGCGGGCTTTTGTCGGGCAACTCTTCCGATTCCAATAAGTAAGAAATAAACCGGCGTTTAAAGAGGAGAAAATTATGAATATAATAGATGGTGGTGTAACTGCTGCAAAGGGCTTTCAGGCTGCAAGCTGCGAAGCTGGGATAAAATACAGGGACAGGACGGACATGGCATTTGTATTTTCCAAGGATCCATGTGTCTGCGCCGGGACCTTTACCTCCAATGTTGTCAAAGCGGCCTGTGTGCAGTGGGACCAAAGAATAGTTTCATCAGGCGAGCCGATGCATGCAGTTGTTATTAATTCCGGCATTGCAAACGCCTGTACAGGAAAAGAGGGCTTTGATGCCTGCAGGGCAACCGCAAAGGCAGTAGAGGAAGCGTTGAAGGTTCCGTACAGCTCTGTTGCTGTAGCATCCACAGGTGTCATTGGAATGCAGCTACCTGTTGAAAAGCTGGTAGCAGGTGTGAAAAAGATGAGTCAGAGCCTTGATGCGGGTATGGAAGCAGGTACTGCCGCATCTAAGGCCATAATGACTACCGACACTGTAAATAAAGAGGTAGCTGTGACCTTTGATATTGGCGGACATACTGTGACTCTTGGCGGAATGAGCAAGGGATCCGGGATGATTCACCCCAACATGTGCACTATGCTTGCCTTTTTGACAACTGATCTCGATATTGAGAAGAGTCTTTTGCAAAAGGCAGTTTCAGAGGTGGTCAGGGATTCCTTCAATATGATAACTGTTGATGGTGATACCTCCACAAACGATACGCTTCTTATCATGGCCAACAAAAATGCCCAGAACCCTCCGATCAAAGAGGAGAATAGTGATTTCGAGGTCTTCAAGGAAGCACTTGCCTATGTATGCACCTATCTGGCAAAGAAAATGGCAGCTGACGGTGAGGGTGCAAGTAAACTCTTCGAGGCAAAGGTGGTCAATGCAAAGACAAAGGATGATGCCAGAACACTCTCAAGGGCAATCGTGGGCTCAAATCTCTCAAAGGCCGCAATCTTTGGCTGTGATGCCAACTTTGGAAGGTTTTTGTGTGCAATGGGATATTCCGGAGCACAATTCGACCAGGAGGACGTAGAACTCTTTTTCGAGAGTGAAAATGGCAGGCTTAAGGTATTTGACAAGGGCACGCCGATCGTCTTCGATGAGGATGAAGCACTTAGGATAATGAAAGCAGATGCAGTGACTGTTTTTGTAGATATGCACGAGGGCAGTGAAGAGGCTACTGCCTGGGGATGCGATCTGACATATGATTATGTGAAGATCAATGCTGATTACAGATCATAAACATAATGAACAGATATTTGTTTATCGTGAACTTTATTATTCAGAATAATTGGAGGAACAGGTAATGGACAAGGACATGCAGGAAGTACTTAAAAAAGCAGAGGTGCTGGTCGAGGCGCTTCCCTATATTCAGCGTTTTAACAGAAAGATCATCGTTGTAAAATACGGCGGCAGTGCTATGAGTAATCCGGAGCTTCAAAGAAGCGTGATCACTGATGTCACTCTTTTAAAGCTCGTCGGCTTCAAGCCTATAATAGTTCACGGCGGTGGCAAGGCTATAAGCTCCTGGGTGTCCAAGGTTGGAAAAGAGGCAGAGTTCGTAAACGGACTTCGCGTGACTGATGCAGAAACCATGGAAATTGCGGAAATGGTTCTTTCAAGAGTAAACAAGCAGCTTGTTACAATGGTGGAGGAGCTTGGCGTCAAGGCTATTGGTATAAGCGGCAAGGATTCGGGACTTTTGCATGTTACCAGGAAGTTATCTGACGGAAAGGATATTGGATACGTCGGAGAGGTTGATAAAGTAGCACCCAAGATTCTCTATGACCTTCTGGATAATGATTATCTTCCTATTGTTGCACCGGTGGGGCTTGATGATAATTTCGATACCTATAACATCAATGCCGATGATGCTGCATGCGCTGTCGCCAAGGCGGTAGGAGCAGACAAGCTTGCATTTCTTACAGACATCGAAGGTGTTTACAAGGATATAAAGGATCCAAACAGCTTTATCTCAAGACTCACCTGTTCCGAGGCAGATGCACTGATTGCCGGCGGTAACATAGGCGGCGGAATGCTTCCAAAGCTGGGTAACTGTACAGATGCTGTCAGAGGAGGCGTTAACAGAGTCCATATCCTCGACGGAAGGATACCGCACTGCCTCCTTCTTGAGATATTCACAAACAGAGGTATCGGAACAATGTTCATGAGGGATGACGACGAACTTGCTGAATAAGGGCTTTAGCAGTTTGACAATATAATTTCAGATAAAGGAGCATAAGAGTATGAGCGAGAAAATGAAGGAATATATTGAGGAGGCTGAGAAAGCTCTTTTACATACCTATAACAGATATCAGATCGTGCTTGACAAGGGCGACGGAGTTTATCTGTATGACATTGACGGCAAGAAATACCTTGATTTTGTTTCGGGAATTGCTGTATTTGCTCTGGGCTACAACAACAAGAGCTACAATGATGCACTGAAGGGTCAGATAGACAAGCTTCTGCATACTTCTAATTATTATTACAATGTACCTGCCATAGAGGCTGCCAAAAAGCTGAAAGAGGTATCCGGGATGGACAGGGTCTTCTTTACAAACAGCGGAGCAGAGGCAATTGAAGGAGCCATTAAGGCAGCAAGGAAGTATGCATTTTTGAAGGATGGAAAAAATGATCACGAGATAATCGCCATGAATCATTCTTTCCATGGAAGGACCTTCGGAGCGCTTTCAGTAACAGGAAATCCACATTACAGAGAAGCCTTTGAACCTATGATAGGCAATATCAGATTTGCCGATCTCAATGACTTTGACAGTGTCCTTTCCTGTGTGAATGAAAAGACCTGTGCAATACTTCTGGAGACTGTTCAGGGAGAGGGAGGAATCTTCCCTGCATCGAGGCAGTTCCTTGAGAGCATCAGGAAGCTGTGCGACGAGAGAGATATACTTCTCATTCTGGACGAGATACAGTGCGGAATGGGACGAACCGGATATATGTACGCCTGGCAGAGATACAATGTGAAGCCTGATATAATGACTACCGCTAAGGCTCTCGGCTGTGGAGTTCCTGTCGGAGCTTTCCTTCTTAATGAAAAGACAGCTCAGAATTCACTTGTAGCCGGAGACCATGGAACTACTTACGGAGGCAATCCCTTTGCCTGTGCAGCTATCAACAAAGTCCTTGATTTATTTAAGCAGGACAATATAATAGAGAATGTGAACGAGGTGGCTCCATATCTTGAAAAGCGTCTGGATGAGCTCAAGGATAAGTATGATTTCATAATTGACAGGCGCGGACTGGGTCTGTTGCAGGGACTTGTTTTTGACAGACCTGTGGGTGACATAATAAATTCAGCACTGGAAAAGGGGCTTATTCTCATAAATGCGGGGGCACAGATCATAAGATTTGTTCCACCCCTTGTCATAACAAAGGAGAATGTGGATGATATGATCCTGATACTCGATACGGTGCTTTCAGCCGTTTGATTTATGATCATATCGCGGAGTCTTTATGAATTTTAAAACAAGAATATTATCTATAATATTTGTTGCATGTGCTCTTGCGGGCACTCTTGTATACGCCCGCTCAGAGCACAGTATTTTTGAAGATTATTCTATTTTTACGAGAAACAAGACAACAGTAAGGCTTTGGTACACGGATGATGCCCTGACCCCATACCTTCAGAGCAGGGCAGTAGCCTATTCCGAGGAAAGCGACAATGTACGTGTGGAGCCTGTCCTTGTTTCAGGTCTTGAGTATCTTGAGGCGCTTGGTCGTGCATCAATAGATGATGAAAACCTGCCCGATCTTTTTGTTATCACCAATGATTCTCTGGAAAAGGCATATCTTGCAGGGCTTGCGATGGAGATCAGAGACGAGAGTGACTTCGTCTCTTCCGGTACATTTCCCGCGGCGGCTATCAACTCTGTCACCTACAAGGGGAAGAAGATTGGCTATCCCTTCTATTTTGAGACCAGCTCTCTTATATACAACAAGACCTACCTTGAAAACATGGCAGTCGAGAGCATGCAGTCCGAGATAGATCTTCAGGAGGGGGAGGCGGCTCAGGCAGAGATAGACAAAAAGCTGGATGAGGGTGAAACAGGGTCACTTGAAAATTCTGGAGCCGAGGATGTCAATGCCAATATCACGCAGGGAATGATCGATGATGCCGTGGCATCAAGCCTTCCGCTGAATATTTCCGATATACTTCAGTTTGCTGAGAGCTACAATGCTCCGGAGCAGGTTGAGGCCGTATTTGAATGGGATGTTACAGATATTTTCTATAATTATTTCTTTGTAGGGAATTATATGGATGTTGGAGGCCCTGCAGGAGATGATCTGAGCAAGATAAACATTTACAATAGGGATACGATAAGCTGCATGAAGATATATCAGCAGCTGAATCAGTTCTTTGCCATTGATCCGGAGTCGATAGACTATGACACTATAGTCCAGGACTTTATTGATGGTAAGATAGTATTTACTGTAGCTACAACCGATATCATTGAGAAGATTCAGAACGCTAGAGATAATGGTGAGTGCGGGTTTGAGTTTGCGGTAGCTGACATGCCCGGACTTACCAGCGAGTTTGGCTCAAGGACCATGTCTGTGACAAACTGCATCGTGGTAAACGGTTTTTCTGAACATACCGATAAGGCCAATGATGTCGCAAGGTTTTTCTGCAAGGACAACTCGGGAGATATCTATAAGCTTAGTCATAAGCTTGGTGCACATTATGGCGTTTCCTATGATGATCCCAATCTTGTAACCTTTGTATCTGTATATGCTGATTCAGTTCCAATGCCAAAGACTATCGAGACCAGCAACCTCTGGATGGAGCTTGAGATCGCTTTTACCAAGATCTGGAACGGAGAGGATTGTAACAGGACGCTCAAGCAGGTCTCAGAGAACATAATGACTCAGATAACAGGTGAGCCTTATACTGAAGAAGAGATTTCGGATCCCAATGAAGACATAACTGCGAATCTGAGTGAAGATAATGACTAAAATTACTTGAATTATTACGTTTTTTTTAATAAACTATAATGGCATGGTGGGGTCCTCTTGTTAAATCAGGAGGAAATATGCAAAAAAAGTTAATAAGTGTAACAGCTGTGTTAATTCTGACTTTACTTCTTTCTGGATGTGATTCCAGAAGCAGCAGTGTGGTTCTGAGAGAGGTTGAGGATCAGCCTTTGGAAGAGCTTAGTTCGGAAGATGAGAGTTCGCAGACATCAGACACGGTATCAAACAAGACTCCACAGGAGACCGAAGAGGATGCAATTGTCGCCTCAGACAGTGGACCAAAGGTAATCGCAGTCTATGTATGCGGTGCTGTGAACAGTCCCGGAGTTTACGAGCTTGATGAAGGAAGCAGGATATGTGATGCTCTCTATGCTGCGGATGGATTCAGTGATGAAGCCGATCAGAATTATGTCAATCTGGCAGCTCCTGCTGCAGATGGAATGAAGCTCTATATTCCTACAGAGAGTGAGCTTCAAAAGGGTGAAACAGCTTCGGCAATAGATTCCTTTGACAGCGCCCTTGGAGAAACTTCAGGTGGTACTTCTGAAAATGCCCTGATAAATATCAACACCGCTACAAAGGATGAACTGAAGTCTCTGCCGGGAATAGGCGACGGGATTGCAGGGAAAATTGTGAAATACAGGGAGGAAAAGGGAACCTTTAAGTCGTGTGAGGACATTATGAAGGTGTCCGGGATCAAGGAAAAGCTCTTTTCTAAGATTAAGGATTATATAACAGTATAAACAGGAATGGTGAAATAATGAGTAAAAAAGCTCTTGTTGTAGATGATGAGAAAGCTATAGTAAAGGGAATCAAGTTCAGCCTCGAGCAGGATGATATTGTAGTTGACTGTGCCTATGATGGACAGGAGGCTCTGGATATGGCCAGAGCAGGTGAGTATGATATCATACTTCTTGATGTTATGCTTCCAAAGCTTACAGGCTTTGAGGTGTGCCAGCAGATAAGAGAGTTTTCAAATGTTCCCATCATCATGCTTACAGCCAAGGGTGACGATCTTGACAAGATACTTGGCCTTGAATACGGTGCGGATGACTATATCACCAAGCCCTTCAATATACTTGAAGTTAAGGCCAGAATAAAGGCAATAATCAGAAGAGCCGGACGAAGCAATACAGGTGTAGAGAAGGTCATGACCTTCGGGAATCTTAAACTGAACGAGGAATACAGGAGAGTATATATCAAGGATCAGGAGATCAATGTTACCAGCAGGGAATATGAGCTCCTTGAGCTCCTTGCGTCCACTCCCGGCAAGACATACACCAGAGATGAGCTTTTGGAGGCAATCTGGGGAAGTGATTATCCGGGTGATGCCAGGACTGTAGATGTACACATCAGAAGGCTTCGTGAGAAGCTTGAACCAAACCCAAGCGAGCCCAGATATGTCAGAACTAAATGGGGCGCCGGCTATTATTTCCAGGCGTAATTATGGAAAAGACGAGTGGTTTTGCTGCCTTTTTGGGGCAGCTTAAGATTAGTTATATATTTAAGAGTCTGCGTGTGCGATTTTTTTTCATAGTATTCATAACAGGGCTGTTTTCATGCCTTGTTATGCATTTTGTAATTCTTGACAGCTATGAAGATCGTGCCGTCAATGTCAAGTCGACAGAGGTTCAGACGCAGCTTCGCATCATTGCGAATCACCTCATAGTCTCAAACTATCTTACTGATACTTCTTCAGAGGTCATTAACGCTGAATTGGATATGCTTGCAAACCTGTACGATGGTCGTGTGATAGTCATAAATGACAGTCTCAAGGTTGTAATGGATACATATCACATAAGTCAGGGAAAGACCATTATTTCTGAAGAGGTTGTGGACTGTCTGAAGAGGGGCTCCAAGGGCAGTGTTTCAAAATATGACAGGGCAAATGGATATATCGAAATTGTAACTCCCATCATTGAGACAGAGGTTATCGAGGAAGAGGACGTCTCGGTTTCCGGAAGGAGCGGAGAGTTAGTGCGAGGCGTTCTTCTCACAAGTGCTTCTACCGATACCATAAATACTACTCTGACTATTCTCAGCAGAAGAGCGGCTACGCTGGAGATCATCATTATCCTTGTCATCCTTGTCTTTGCAGCTATTGTATCTATTTTTCTGCTCAGACCCTTTGACAGGATTACTGCAGCAATAAATGATGTGAAAGCTGGATTTACCGATGAGCCGATAGTCGGACCTAACTATCATGAGACAGATCAGATTATCAATGCATTCAACGCTCTTTTAAAGAGGATGAAGGTGCTTGATGATTCCCGGCAGGAGTTTGTTTCCAATGTCTCTCATGAGCTCAAGACTCCTATTACTTCTATGAAGGTTCTTGCAGATTCACTTCTTTCAATGGACGAAGTTCCGAATGAGGTGTACAGGGAGTTTATGAGCGATATCGGCGCAGAGATTGACAGGGAGGACAAGATAATAAATGACCTGCTCTCGCTTGTCAGAATGGATAAGAAGGCATCAGGCCTCAATATCACATCAGTAGATGTGGTCAATCTTACAGAGATTGTATGTAAAAGGCTGCGGCCCATAGCGCGCCAGAGAAATATTGAGATAACTCTTGAGAGCAACAGGCCAATAACTGCAGAGATTGACGAGGTTAAGATATCACTTGTGATAATGAATCTTGTCGAGAATGCCATCAAGTACAACAGGGAAGATGGCTGGGTCAAGGTTGAGCTTGATGCGGATCATCAGTTCTTTTATGTCAAGGTCAGTGACTCCGGGTACGGCATACCGGAGGATTCCTACGATCATGTCTTTGAGAGATTTTACAGGGTCGACAAGTCAAGGTCCAGGGAGATTGGAGGAACGGGGCTTGGTCTTGCAATAGCAAAGAGCGCGGTTCTCATGCACAGGGGCACAATAGATGTGACAAGCGTTGTTGATCAGGGAACTACGTTTACAGTGAAGATACCGCTTTCGTCCGCAGCAGCTCAGGGAGCCATGACAACGTAAGCTTATGGGAAATATATGAAGAAGACAGCATATTCCATAAAAAACAGAATATTGGCTTTTCTTGTGTCATTTGTACTTTTTGCCATCACAGGCTGTGGTTCATCTACAGCATCCGGTGGTGATGGCTTTAAAATCTACTATGTGAATAACAATGAGACGGGGATCGTGGCTGTGGATTATGAAATAATAAGTAATCCTTCAAATGTCCATGCTGTTATAGATGAGCTTATCGGACAACTTGAGACGATGCCGGAAAGGCATCAGTATGAGGCGCCTCTTACAGGAAATGCTCATCTTTTGGGGTTTGATATAAGCGATAAACTTCTTACTCTCAATTTCGATATTCATTACACGGATATAACGGGAACCATCGAGATTCTTGACAGGGCTGCTATAGTCAGGACCTTTACACAGTTGAATGACATTGAATATGTAAGCTTCCTGGTCGAGGGTAATCCGCTTACTGACCGTGACGGAAACATAGTAGGAAATATGTCTTCCGACACTTTTATTTTCAATGTCGGAAACGAGATAAATACATACGAGAAGGTTGAGCTCAAGCTGTATTTTGCCGATGCTGAGGGGAAAAAACTGGTTCCGGTGTTCCGTTCAGTTGTATACAACAGTAATATTTCAATGGAGAAGCTTGCGGTAGAGCAGATAATAAGCGGTCCGAATACCAATATCTGTTTTCCGACCATCTCTAAGGACACGAGGATAAACAGCATGAGTGTACGTGATGGTGTCTGCTATATCGACTTTGATCAGGCTTTCTTAAATGATCCATACAACGTTACCGCTGAGGTGGCAATCTATTCAATAGTCAACACTATTGCAGAGCTTTCAGAGGTAAACAAGGTTGTTTTTTCAGTTAACGGCGCGCAGGCATTTACATTCAAAGACACCCAGATGTCAGGGGCCTATGAAAGGAATCTTGATATTATCGAGTAAAGCGCTGCCCATGAACTAATTTTTTTCAGGAGATATATTATTATGAAACGGCCGTTATGCCATCTGGCAATTCTTTTGACGGCGGTTGTCTATCTTTATCTGGAGTTTTTTTCATCAGGATTCTTCTATGATGTACCGGCTGATAAAAATGGAGCTTATGTAACTTTAACAGGAAAGGTCTGGTCCAAAACCTTTAAACCGGGCTTTGACGGTAAGCTCTTTCCGGTCATTGACATTATTCCAACAAAAAAGTCAAAAAGCTCATTCGAGCTTGTAGAATGCTTCTTTGAAGCGGAGGAAGCTGAACTTCCGTCAATAGGCGAATATGTAGAAGTAAGCGGGAAGCTGAAGGTGTTTGAACCTCCGACAAATCCCGGTGAATTTGACAGCCGTCTCTATTATTCAACTTTAAAAATTTCATACAGAATAACCGGTGCAAGGATGAGCGCAAGGGGAGGGAAAAAGAATGCATACAGGGAGACTCTCTTTGAGATAAGGATGCAGCTTGAGCGTGCGCTTGACAGTGTTCTTGACAAAGGGGATTCCTCTGTCATGAAAGCCATGCTTCTTGGAGATAAGGCCTATATGGAGGATGAGATCAAGGACATGTACAGAAGCAGCGGCATAATGCATATTCTTGCTGTATCAGGTCTTCATATATCAATTATAGGTATGGGCCTGTACAGAATGATCAGGAAACTGACAGGAAAGATGTCGGACGTCATGGAACGATATTTTCCGGTCAGAAGCAGTGGTACAACTAAGGTGAGTTACACATTACTGACCCTGTTTGACAGAGTCCTTCCGGTAGCGGTATCTGTAGTATTTATGTATTCCTATGGAGTTATGTGCCGGATGGGGACGTCATCCTTCAGGGCAATAATGATGTTTGCGCTAAGGCTCTTTGCTCCTGTTTTTGGCAGAACCTATGATATTCTGTCGGCACTTTCGCTTTCGGAGATCCTTCTGGTATTGGACCAGCCACTTTATCTGTACAACAGCGGATTTCTCTTTTCCTTTGGGGCTGTTGTTGGGATTGCGGTTATATACCCATGTTTAAAATCTGCGGTGGGAGTAGGAAAAAGCAGCAGGATGAAGTTTGCCGACGACAGGATACCGATAACGGCTGCGTTTCTGAATAAACTCCTTGATGGAGTGCTGAGTGGCCTTTCAATAGCCATTGCAACACTTCCGGTCTATGCTGCATTTATTTACGCATATCCTGTGCAGTCCATATTACTGAATCTGCTGGTGATTCCGGTTATGGGGATTTTAATGTTACTTGGTATTATTGCAATGCTGCTTGGTGCTGCGAGTATGTTATTATCAGAGCTGCTGTGGCCGGGAATTTTTTCTCATATTACGGAAAGTTCAGGGGGGTTACCTGAAATTCTTACGCTGCCCGCAACAGATGCTTTCTTTATTCCAGGAAGACTATCAGGATTTGCGGTGCATATTATCCTGGAGTTTTACAAATGGCTTTGCTCATTTGAAGGAATGACAAGGCATCTGACCTGGTACATGGGGCATTCATCCGGGTGGCAGATCGTGTTGTATACGATGCTTATCTGCGCTTTTGTTTTTATATCAGAACCGTCTGAACATAAGGAAGGCAGAAGAAAAGTAAAGTTACCCGGTCTGGATGCGCCTTGGCAAAAAGGAGTTTTAAGAGGGATTATTCCTGCAGCTGCAATACTTGTTCTGACCTTCCATGTAAATCCGGACCTCGAAATAGATATGATAGACGTAGGTCAGGGAGATGCCATAGTGGTCAGATGCGGGCCCAAAAGCATGCTCATCGATGGCGGAAGTACCACCAGGAAAAAAGTCGGCAGGTATCAGATAATACCTTTTCTTAAGTATAACGGCATAGGTGAACTGGAAACTGTTGTTATAACTCATGAGGATGAGGACCATATCAGTGGAATATTTGAAGTGCTTGACGATATGGAAAAGGGTGGAATAACGGTCAGATCCATGCTCCTCCCGGAAATTGACAATAAGTCGAAGGGTGATAATTACAAACAGCTTGAGAAAAGGTCGAAAGAGCTTGGAATCCCCATATCATACATAAATTCGGGAGAGCGGTTCAGCCTTGGAGATGCAGATTTCTTTTGCATGAATCCCCGCAAGGGTATGTATACTGAAGGCGCAAATGAGTATTCGACAGTTCTTTATATGGAGTATGTGAACAATACTCCGGGGTTATGGAACAGTCCAAAAAGAGAAGAGCCGGGGAGTGGTACACGCAGAACCTTTACAGCACTGTTTACCGGTGATGTGGAGGGGCAGGGGCAGACTTACCTGGTTGAAGAACTAAGAAGGCTGCGGCATACCGCTAATGATACCTCAGATATTTTGAAGGATGAGAGCGGAATTGACCTGCTAAAGGTAGCACATCATGGCTCAAGGTATACAACTGACGAGGAATTCCTAAGGCTTCTGCACCCTGCAGCTGCTGTGATCAGCTGCGGAAGAGATAACACCTACGGACATCCCCATGAGGAGGTTCTGGAAAGGCTTAACAACATGGGAAGTGACATTTATCGGACAGATATGGATGGATGTATAAGGATATGCTTTAATGGTAAAAATGCTCAATTTTATCATTTTTTTATTAGTAAGTATATTCAATTTGGTTCATAATAGAGTTGTTATAGCGATTCAGAGGAGAGCATTAGTGCAATACTTATCTGCAGAAATCAGGTGTCCTTGGGACAATATTTGGTCTCATTCCGGGCATGTGTGTAATCTTTGTAATCACCCGGAACCTGCTGGATATTGACACAGATGATTACATCGAGTATGGTTCGGTCACTGACAGGGGCAATCTTGAAAATGAAAAACGGGGAAATGAGATGAGCTTATGTACAAGCATAAGGCAGAGCTTAAGAGATCGTAGAAAAAACAGTAAATTAAATAACTTATTATAATGGAGAACAAAATGAACATATGTCTTTTAAATGATTCTTTTCCACCGGTTATTGATGGTGTTGTGAATGTAGTTATGAATTATGCAGATATCCTGACCAGGGAGCTTGAATCCAAGGTGGTTGTTGCCACGCCAAAATATCCCGATGCTTCGTATGATGCCTATCCGTACAGTGTTATTGCATATCCGAGCTTTGATACTACAGATTTCATCAAGGGCTACAGGACAGGAAATCCTCTTTCTGTCAGGGAAATTGCACAGATAGTGGACCAAAAGCCCCAGATTATACATACCCACTGCCCGGCAGCATCTACTATCATGGCAAGGATTCTAAGAAGCCAGACAAGCGCTCCTATTGTCTTTACCTACCACACCAAATTTGATGTGGACATAGCAAGAGCAGTTGGAGAGGGCTTTCTCAAGAAAGAGACAATCAAGGCCATGGTCAGCAACATAGAGGGCTGTGATGATGTCTGGGTTGTGTCCGAGGGTGCCGGAGAGAACTTAAGATCCCTTGGCTACGAGGGAGAACTAAGGGTGATGCCAAACGGCGTTGATTTCCCAAAGGGAAGAGCCACGCAGAAAATGGTAAAAGATGTGACGCAGGGCGTAGATGTGCCTGAAGGAATACCGGTATTTCTTTTTGTTGGAAGGATAATACAGTATAAAGGTCTGCCTATGATAATAGATGCCTTGAATGAATTATCAGGTGAAGGCAAAGAGTACCGGATGGTATTTGTCGGCGGAGGTCCTGACGAGGAGCTTTTGCAGCAAAAGATAAAGAACTATGGGATTGCTCTTGATGTCTATGACGAGAAGGGCGAGGTCACGCACTTTGAATCATCAGGAAAAAAGAGTGGAAAGATGATCTTTACGGGACCGGTGCATGACAGGGAAAAGCTTAGGGCCTGGAATACAAGAGCTGATCTGTTTCTTTTCCCATCCACCTATGACACCAACGGAATTGTGGTGAGGGAGGCAGCTGCCTGTGGACTTGGAAGTGTTCTGATCAAGGGCTCCTGTGCCGCGGAGGGCATAACAGATGGCAGAAACGGATATCTCATAGATGAAAACAGCAGTGCTCTTGCCGGACTGCTTAGAACTGTATGCATGGATCTTGATGGAATGCATCAGGTTGGACAGCATGCTATGGATGAAATTTACATCTCCTGGTCCAACAGTGTAAGACTTGCTTTTGACAGATACAAGGAATTACTTGAACTTAAAGCTGATGGGCAGCTTGTTCGCAGAAAGCACCAGAGCTTTGAAAGCCTTATGAGAAATGCAGAGATTGCTCTTGATGGGACACAGCGGGCATTTTTTGAGATGCCAAAACAGTTCCAGATGGAGATGAAGGATAACCTTGAAGAGCTCAGAAAGGGGCTCTCCGAAAACATAAGCCAGTTCGGAGACATAGTTTCTTCTAACTTTGATAAACTTAATGACGGCTTTACGGAAATCAGGGACAAGATAAATGAAAAATTCGAAAACTGATAAAAGTGACTGGTATAAGAAGATGAGCTTCTACCAGATATGGGTAAGGAGCTTTGCAGATGGAAACGGCGATGGAATAGGTGATCTGTACGGAGTCGAACAAAAGCTTGAATATATAAGATCACTGGGAGTTGACGGAATATGGTTTTCGCCAATTTATCCATCACCTAATGCTGACTTTGGCTATGATATATCGGATTATCGGAATATCCATCCCGACTTTGGAGACCTGGAACAGTTTAAGAAGGTTCTTAACAGAGCCCATGAGCTTGGACTTAAGGTCATAATGGATCTTGTGGTGAACCACACCTCAGATGAACACCCCTGGTTTATTGAGAGCAGGAAGGGGAGGGATAATCCATATAGTGATTTTTATATCTGGCGTGATAAACCAAATAACTGGGACAGTCTCTTTGAGGGCAAGGCATGGGAGTATGACGAAAGCAGAGGACAATACTATCTTCATATCTTTGCAAAAAAACAGCCTGATCTCAACATGGACAACCCAAAGGTCAGGGAAGAAGTCAAAGGCATAATGCGATTTTGGCTTGATATGGGGGTAGATGGCTTCAGAGAGGACGTAATCAACTTTATCTCCAAGAAGGAGGGGCTGCCCAATGGGATTCCTTTTCTTCCCGCAGTTAATGGAATGCCCTATTACAAGGACGGACCGCATATTCATGAATATCTTGGAGAGTTTCGAAAGGTCTGTGATGAGTATGACTGCTTTCAGCTGGGCGAGGGGCCGATGACTACAGTAAAGTCAGCCATGAAGTATCTGACGGGACCCACAAAATCTCTGGATATGATGTTTTCCTTTGACCACATGATGGCAGACTGCCTCTACACTGAGTATATACACAGACCGTTTTCTCTTATCAAGCTGAAGAAGGCCTTCACGAAGTGGCAAAATGCACTTAACGGAAAGGCCTGGAATGCTCTTTATCTTGAGAACCATGATCATCCCCGGATCATAAGCAGATACGGAAGTCACCATTTCTGGAGAGAGAGCGGGACGATGCTGGCTGCAAGCTATATATTCCAGCAGGGAACCCCCTTTATATATCAGGGGCAGGAGATTGGCATGACCAACATTAAGCTCATGTCTATCGATCAGTATGTGGATGTGTCCTCTATAACAAACTACAATACCTATCACCTGAAGGAAGACCCTGAGAGACGCCTTCACCGCATTCATCTGTCGAGCCGTGACTCCGCCAGAACTCCAATGCAGTGGAACAGCTCTGAAAATGCCGGATTTTCAGAAGTTAAACCATGGTTTTATGTTAATCCCAATTACAGGAGGATAAATGTTGAAAAGCAGGAGAAGGATGAGAACAGTATCCTGAACTTTTACAGAAAGTGTCTTGCCCTCAGAAAGAGCACAGATACCCTTATTTACGGAGACTATACCGAACATTTCCCCAAGAATCCTGACATTTATACCTATGAGCGCAGTCTTGGGGATGATAGTTATCTCATAATCTGTTCTTTCTCAAGGCTTCCGGTTAAACCCAAAAAGCCCAAAAAATTCTCGGGTAAGCACGGAGAACTGGTGTTGTGCAATTATCCTAAAAAAATGAACGCACGATCCGGTGACGACAGCGCCGGAAGAAGAGTCATTGATAAAGTGCAGGGAGAATTGGACGAGATAGAGTTAAAACATGGCTTTTTCCGGCCTTACGAGGTCAGGGTATACAGATATCGGCTGACCCGATAATAGAATAATACGGTACATTCAGTGGTCAGCAGGAACGGGATTGTCCGGAGCAAATGAATGTCTGTCCGCAGAATTTTACTGAAAAATAAAAAAGAATGGATGTTGATTGTTTGTGATCATCATCCATTCTTTTTGTTGATAATAATTATGAGAACACTTTACAGCATGTGTGTAATCAGCAGGTTTAGATTATGACACGGCACGATCCTTGATCCAGGTCTTGATGTCGGAGACTCCGAGAACCTTCACGAAGCGATCACCTGAGGCGATCACGAGGGTAGGAGCCTGCATTATTCCGAATTTTTCTACGAGATCGGGATTTTCATTTGCATCCAGTGTTTTATAGTTTACGCCGGCCTTGTCAAGTAAGGAGCCTGCAATCTTGCAGTTCGGACAGGTTGTTGTCTTGAACAGCATTACTGTTCCTCCGTCAACATTGACTGCAGCTTCCTTCGAATCATTATTTGATTTCCTGACAGCAGCCTCGGCAAAATTAATGCTCTTTGGTCCCTCGTGCGTAAGATTGGAAATTCCTACGTTGTAAACCTTTCTGTCCTTGTACTCCTGAGCCTTGCCGTCATTCCAGTTGGCAACAGGGCGGTAGTAGCCGGTTATGCGGCTGTATACCTCTGTCTTTGCTCCGCAGCATGGACAGACTGTCTGTTCTCCGGTGAGATATCCGTGCTCTTTACATACTGAGTAGGTCGGTGACATTGTGTAGTAAGGAAGCTTATAATTTTCTGCAATCTTCCTTACCAGACTTGCAGCTGCCTTCCAGTCGGGAAGCTTTTCACCGAGGAATGCATGGAAAACGGTTCCGGAGGTATACAGAGTCTGAAGCTCATCCTGAATGTCCAGAGCAGAGTAGATGTCCTCTGTGTAGCCTACCGGAAGGTGAGATGAGTTTGTATAATACGGAGTTCCGTTCATGTTGGCTGTAATGATATCGGGGTAGAGCTCCTTGTCATGCTTTGCAAAGCGATAAGTTGTGGACTCTGCAGGTGTTGCCTCGAGGTTGTAGAGGTCACCGTATTTCTCCTGGTAGTCTGACAGACGTTCTCTCATATGATTGAGAACAGCCTTTGAGAACTCTACTGTCTTTTCATTTGTCATGTCGGCACCGATCCAGTTTGCATTCAGCCCGACTTCATTCATGCCGATAAGGCCGATTGTAGAGAAGTGGTTGGCAAAGGTTCCGAGGTATCTCTTGGTATAAGGGTAAAGACCCTGATCAAGGAGCTTGGTGATGACCTGTCTCTTGGTATTGAGACTTCTTGCAGCCACATCCATGAGGTGGTCAAGTCTCTTGTAGAAGTCCTCCTCGTCCTTGGCAAGGTAGGCAATCCTTGGCATATTGATTGTGACTACTCCGATAGAGCCTGTTGACTCGCCGGAACCAAAGAATCCACCGGATTTCTTGCGCAGCTCCCTGAGGTCAAGGCGAAGTCTGCAGCACATTGAGCGGACATCACTGGGTTCCATGTCGGAATTGATGTAATTTGAGAAGTAAGGTGTGCCGTACTTGGCTGTCATCTCGAAGAGCAGCTTATTGTTCTCAGTCTCGCTCCAGTCAAAATCACGTGTGATAGAGTATGTGGGGATAGGATACTGGAAGCCTCTTCCGTTGGCATCGCCCTCGATCATAATCTCGATGAATGCCTTGTTGACCATATCCATTTCCTTCTGACAGTCACCGTATGTGAAATCGAGCTCCTTGCCGCCTACCAGACAGTTCTGGTTCTTAAGGTCATTGGGAACGGTCCAGTCAAGAGTGATATTTGAGAAAGGAGCCTGTGTTCCCCAGCGGCTGGGTGTATTTACACCGTAAACAAAGGACTGGATACACTGCTTTACCTCATGTTGAGAGAGGTTGTCCACCTTCACAAATGGTGCAAGGTATGTATCAAAGGATGAGAATGCCTGGGCACCTGCCCACTCATTCTGCATGATTCCGAGGAAGTTGACCATCTGGTTGCACAGTGTGGACAGATGGCATGCAGGCGAAGATGTGATCTTGCCGGGAACGCCGCCAAGACCCTCCTGGATCAGCTGCTTGAGGCTCCAGCCTGCACAGTATCCTGTCAGCATTGCAAGATCATGGATATGTATTGCTGCGGTCCTGTGTGCATTTGCAACCTCTTCATCATATACTTCTGAAAGCCAGTAATTGGCTGTGATAGCGCCTGAGTTGGACAGAATAAGACCGCCGACAGAATAAGTGACGGTAGAGTTCTCCTTGACACGCCAGTCGTTGATCTTGAGATAATCATCAACTATATCCTTGTAATTGAGAAGGGCAGAATTGACATTGCGAACCTTCTCGCGCTGTTTACGATAGAGAATATATGCTTTTGAGACATCAGAATAGCCGGCCTCTGAGAGTACCTTCTCGACGCTGTCCTGAATCTCCTCAACGGTTATTTTGCCATCCTTGACCTTTTTCTCAAAATCTGAGGCGACCCTCAGAGAAATAAGATCAATAACGCTTGAGTGATAATCCTTCTCAAGGGCCACAAAGGCCTTTGTTATTGCTGCGGAAATCTTGGAAATGTTAAAATCTGCTATGGCTCCATCCCTTTTCACAACCTGATACATATGTATCCCCCTTTAAGAAAAATTTTATAAAAATGCTGTCCCTATCAGCCCAATACATATTCTTTTTAGATAAAACAAGTGCCAATCCGCCTTGGCACTTTTGTTAATAAGAAGATAACATAAATAAAAGATGGTGTCAATATATTGATGAACGAAATATAGTAAACACAATATATAGTAGTGAGCGGCGGCAAAGAAAGTATGCCGGTAAAAAAGTGTAAAAAAAGAATAAACAGCCCTAAATACCGCGGATTGATGAGTTTGGAACGTATGTTTTTACTATATCAAGATATTGTAGCAGCTCATTATTTGAAGGGGCATGAAGGCTCTTATCTGGTACTGTATCTCTCTCAACATATTGTTGCAGATAATATGCTTTTGCCCCCCTCAATAATATACCAATGTACTCAAAATCGTTTAATTCATGAAACTCTTTTACGACAGTGGTCCGAAATTCATAATCAGGAGCCTTTTCTCTTATGATGGAGATACTTCTTTCAATCAGGGATGTATCAACCGCCACCTCTCCGCAGGTCAAAGAATATTTTTCGGGACTGTTCTTGATATCCATCGCCACGTAGTCAATAAGACCGTCATTCAGGAGCCTGTCAAGCTCATCGGGATGATACCCGTTTGTATCGAGCTTGATAAGAAAGTTAAGGTCCCTGATCCTTTCGATAAAGCCTCTGATATCACGACGCAGCAGAGGCTCTCCGCCTGTTATTGCCACGCCGTCCAGAAGTCCCTTTCTCTTATTCAGGAATCTGAAAAACTCTTCTTCATCCACGACAGGCTCCATACTGCCATTAACAAGCTCAAAATTATGGCAGTAGGGGCACCTGAAATCACAACCGCCCAAAAATACGGTGCAGGCAATATGCCCCGGATAGTCAAGTAGTGTCATTTTCTGAAGTCCATGTATCTGCATGATATACTCCTTTTTTACAATTAAGCTGCCGTCCGGAGCAGGCAGGGCAAGAGCGGATGTATGGCTGAGCAGGAGAGCCTGTCACCGCGTCTGCCCGGTCTGCTGCGGCTGGAAACTTGAATGCAACCTTCTTGTATCAACATTTTCTTTTAATACAATATATGGTAACATAAATAATGAGGTTTTAAACATATGGCTGGTAAAACATCGGATTTCCCGGTTAAACAACGTCAACTTAATGAAGATGTGCAGACAGGTGATTATAAGCCCTGTTATCTGATATATGGTGAAGAGGCGTACCTGCGCCTCCAGAACAGGGACAAGCTCCTTAAGGGGCTTGGAATTACCGGAAACAGCATGAATTTCAACCGATATGGCAAGGATTCACAGCCTGCACAGATAATTGATATGGCTGAGACCATGCCCTTTCTTGCAGACAAGAGAGTCATTCTCATAGAGGACAGCGGATTTTTCAAGAGCGGCTGTCCCGAGCTTGCAGGTTATCTCAAGAATCCATCAGAGACTACACTGTTTCTCTTTGTGGAGTCGGAGGTGGACAAGCGAAAGGACATTTATAAGGCCGCATCAAAGCTTGGATTTGAGATGGAATGCACCGTTCAGGATGAAGAGATGCTGAAGAGGTGGCTTAGGTCCAAATTTCAGGCTGAGGGTAAGAGCATTTCGCCAGGGGCTCAGTCCGTGCTTCTTGACAGGGTTGGAACTGATATGTCAAATCTTTCGACTGAGATTGAGAAGCTGGTGTGCTACTGCATTGACAGGGGTGAGATTAAAGAAGGGGACATCGAGGCAGTCTGTGCCAATTATCTTACGAGCAGTATATTTGCCATGACTGATGCAATCTCAGGACAGGAAAAGAAAAAGGCAATGGAGGTCTACTACGATCTGATAGCCCTCAAGGAGCCTCCCGCAAGGATTCTTTCTCTCATCACAAGGCAGTTCAACCTCATGATCAGGATCAAGGAGATGACTGACAACAAAAGAGACAGAAGGAGCATCGCGCAGTCACTTAAGCTTGCGGATTTTGTTGTGGGCAAATACCAGAACTGGGCGAGAAGCTACACCTATGAACAGCTCAGACAGGCACTTGAAATTTGTGCTTCCTGCGATGAAGCTGTCAAAAGCGGAAGACTTTCAGATGTCATCAGCGTGGAGATGGTGATAATAGGATGTACTTCATTCAGGCGTGCAGTGTAAAAAGTTTGAAAAAATGTTTATTTTGCCTTATAATAAAAAGATGTATGTCCGAAGGGAGATTTATATATGGCTGACAGACCAAGACCACAGGAACTTTATAGACATTTTAAGGGGAATTTATATCAGATCGTCACTATCGCGATCAACTCCGAGACCAAGGAGGAGATGGTAGTGTATCAGGCATTATACGGGGATTACAGGACTTATGTGCGGCCCCTTGACATGTTCATGTCTGAGGTCAACAGGAAGAAGTACCCTGATGCTGTTCAGAGATACCGCTTTGAAAAGGTAAAAAGGAGCTCGCTCCCGGGGGCAAGGCCGATGCCTTTACCTGAAGGCAGGCAACAGGAAAGCATGAACCGCCCGGAGCCTGTAGAGAATGACAGAGTTGTAAGACCTGCAAGGGTATCACATCCCGGAGCAGGTATAAGGAACAGCGGCCCCGTCAGGCTTAAATTTGATAAAAAGCCTTATGAGACTACCGGAGTTATGGGCAAAAGCATTGCCGATGAGGCAAGGGACCTCAACCTTGATCCGCTCGTGATACAGTTTATGGATGCGGATCTTGCTTCGGAAAAGAGCGATATCCTTGTTAAGCTAAAACCCATAATTACCAATGAAATGATAGACATAATGGCTCTTTCAGTCGGGGTGGTTGTCAATGAGGGAGATGTATATGACAGATACAATGATCTTCGTACCTGTCTTGCCACGATGGAAAAGTTTGAGAGTTCAAGATTAAGGAGTTGACCCATGAAATTACTATCTATCGCTGTACCATGTTATAATTCCCAGGACTATATGGAGAAGTGTATCGATTCATTGCTTGTTGGCGGTGAAGAGGTGGAAATACTCATAATTGATGATGGCTCCAAGGATAGAACAGCAGAGATAGCTGACAATTATGAGAAAAAGTATCCCGCTATATGCAGGGCAATACATAAGCCGAACGGAGGTCACGGCTCCGCGGTTAATACAGGAATAGAAAATGCGGCAGGTCTTTTCTTCAAGGTAGTTGACTCTGATGACTGGGTAAAAGAGATTGCTTATCGAAAGATACTAAGCACATTGTCTGAGCTTGCAGGCGGTGAGAAGCAGCTGGATCTTCTGATAAGCAACTTTGTGTACAACAAGGTGGGAGAGAAGCGCCACAAGGTCATGAGATATAACACGATGTTCCCGATTGAACAGCTCTTTACGTGGAAGGATGTAAAGAGAACCCCCAAGGGTCATTATCTTCTTATGCACTCGGCCATCTACAGGACAAAGCTTCTTCGCCAATGCGGATTAAAGCTACCGGAACACACCTTTTACGTCGATAATATCTATGTATTTAACCCGCTTCCCTTTGTTAAAAACATGTATTACCTGGATGTGAACTTTTACTATTACTATATTGGCCGTGATGACCAGTCGGTAAATCAGAAGATAATGTTATCCAGGATAGACCAGCAGATCAAGGTTAACAAGCTGATGATCGACTACTATGTTGAGAATTATGGAATGATCCGCTCACAGCGAGAGCGCCACAAGTATATGTTCAACTATCTTGAGATCATTACCGCAATTTCTTCTGTGCTGCTGATTACTGAAGATACAGAGGAGAATCTGGCTAAGAGAAAAGAACTGCTTCAATATGTTAAGGATAAGAATTACCTGTTATATATCAAAATCCGCTACAGCATAGAAGGAACCTACATCTACCTTCCCGGCAAGGGTGGCAGGAAGATAACTTTGGCGGGTTATAAATTACTTCAGAAAATTTTTCACTTTAATTAATTTGAAAATGTGATATAGTAGTTATCTGATATTGCTATTTTGCTTAATTTATCTGAGGAGAATTATGAAGAATAAATACGAAGAATGGACCGGGAGGGCCTGGAACAGAGATCTTGGCAGAGATCTGTTAAAGCTTGCGATGCCAGTTATTCTGTATGCACCTTTTTACATGATATGGTTCATCCTGATCGAGCACCACAATTTTGCTCATTATGAGATAATTCATTCAGCTGTGGATGATATGATTCCCTTCAATGAGCTGTTCGTTATTCCATATTATATGTGGTTTTTGTACGTATCAGCAACGCTTATGTTTTTTTTGCTGTCATTTGATGTTGAGGACTATTACAAGAATTTTATCTTCCTGGCTGCGGGTATGACGATTTTCCTGATCATATCCACGATGTTCCCCAACATGCACAACCTGAGACCGGCTGTGATGCCAAGAGATAATGTTTTTACAGATCTGGTGAGGGTTATCTATAGTCATGATACGCCGTCAAATCTCTGGCCGAGCATTCATGTGTACAACTCTGTAGGTACCATGATAGCAGTACACCACAGCAAGAGATTCTCTGTAAAAGGGAAGATTATCAGTGATATAATCGGAATATCGATCATACTTTCGACGCTGTTTATCAAGCAGCACTCTGTGTTTGATGTGATAACGGCTTTAATAATGGCACTTATATTCTATTATTTATTTTACCGCACGAATCTGCTGATGAACTTCTGCACCAGGCAGCAGCGCAGAGTGGCAGTGAGGTACAATTAATAAAAACAAGTCACTTTGTGACTTGTTTTTTTATTACATTGACTGAGATAAGCATATTTTTAGTTCATGAGACGGAGCTTTTGCCTGAGGCACTCAAGGGTTATGTCATCAGATTTTACGGAGACTTCGCCGTCGGTGTGTACCCACATGGGGATGGAGGTCTTTATATTGACTTTGGCTGTAGTGTGGTGGCCTATGCCCTTGATCCAGTAAAAATTACCAAAGAAGGAGAAGGGGAGGGCAAATATCATTCGAAGGGAGGGCATGTCGCCGGCATAGACAAGATCAAATTTACCATCCATAAGATCGGCATTTGGAGCAAATTTGAATCCGCCGCCCTCATAATGGTGTATCATGGCTGTTACCAGAATGAATTTATCCAAATGAATGCTTTCACCATTGTCCGGGGTGATTATGCAAGGAACCTTTGGAGCCCCTAATAGCTGCTTTATTGCAATAGAGCCATATGTCAGCTTTCCAAGGCCGATTTTGTTAAAAAAGTTTTTGGCCCCGGAAGAGAGGGCCTCTTCACATACTGCAGCATCAAAACCAATCCCTGCACTTACATCAAATATCCTTGAAGGAGTCTCGTTGTCATCGTGAAGACGCGACATGGGAGCAGTCATGGAGTTAAATGTAAGTCGCCCAAGATCAATTGATCTGACCATTTCACCTCTTAGTATCAATTCGATAAGATCATCAGTCTTTTTAGGATAAGAAAGATCCCTTGCAAAATCATTGGAAGACCCGATTGGAATATATCCGATCAGGACCTTTTCAAAATCAGCGATACCGTTAAGAACCTCATTCAAGGTGCCGTCACCGCCGATTACAACGATCTTCAAGGACAATTCCTTCATGAATTCTTCGCGGGCTGTAAGCTTTTTTGCAAGTCTTGTTGCGTCACCCGGTCCCTTTGTGGCAGCAGCCTTATATTCCAATTTCTTTTCAATAAACTTTTGCTCCAGTTTCTTCCAGATATCCTTACCCTTCCCGGACCTTGCCGCCGGATTCACAATACAGTAGTACATATTATCCTCCAGATTAAAGCAAATTATTGTTGCAATTCAGTGGTCAGCCGGGTCAGGACAGCCCGCTGAATTATTTACATCCATATTATCACGAAGCAGTTTTTTTTGACACTGAAAGAATAATATGATACTATAACCGAAATGTTGCTTTAGCACATTAAATCGTAAGTGCAGAGCCAGGAGGAGGATTCGAAAATGTATTCATTGGAAGAAGTCAGGAAGGTTGATCCACAGATTGCGTCCCTGATAGAGGAAGAGGTTGCCCGTCAGAATGCTCATATTGAGCTGATTGCGTCAGAGAACTGGACCAGCAAGGCTGTAATGTCAGCTATGGGTAGTCCTTTGACTAACAAGTACGCAGAGGGCCTTCCGGGGAAAAGATATTACGGTGGCTGTCATGTAGTTGACAAGGTAGAGAACATAGCCATAGAGAGAGCCAAGGAGCTTTTTCACTGTGATTATGCGAATGTTCAGCCACATTCAGGAGCACAGGCTAATCTGGCTGTACAGTTTGCCCTTTTGAAGCCGGGTGATACCTTTATGGGTATGGATTTAAGCCAGGGCGGACATCTTACACACGGCAGCACAGCCAATATTTCCGGGACTTACTACAACATTATTCCGTACGGCGTTGATGATAATGGTATCATCGATTATGATAACATGCTAAAGCTTGCAATCGAGCATAAGCCGAAGCTGATAATTGCAGGTGCTTCTGCATATTGCAGAACTATAGATTTCAAGAAATTCAGAGAAGCTGCCGATGCATGCGGGGCAGTGCTCATGGTGGATATGGCACATATCGCCGGGCTTGTGGCTGCCGGTGTTCATCCCAGCCCATTCCCATATGCGGATGTTGTTACCACAACAACTCATAAGACACTTCGCGGTCCTCGTGGCGGAATCATTCTCTGGAATCAGGAGGCTCAGGACAAATACAAATTTAACAAGGCAGTTTTCCCGGGAATACAGGGAGGACCTCTTGAGCATGTTGTTGCTGCCAAGGCGATCTGCTTCAAGGAAGCTCTTTCTCCTGAGTTCAGGGAATATGCCCAAAATGTTGTTGCCAATGCCAAGGCACTCTGCAGCGGCCTGATGAACAGGGGTATTAAGATTGTATCAGGTGGTACAGACAATCATCTTATGCTGATTGATCTGACTAACTTCGGCCTGACAGGAAAAGAGGTTGAAGCATGGCTTGACGATGCTCACATCACTGCCAACAAGAATACTATTCCGAATGAGCAGCAGTCACCATTCGTTACAAGCGGAATCCGTCTGGGCACACCTGCTGTTACTACAAGAGGAATGAATGAAGAGGATATGGACAGGATCGCAGAGGCAATCTCCATTGTAATTAAGAACAAGGGAGAAAAGAACGATGAGGCCAGGGCAATCATCAGATCTCTTACTGATAAGTATCCGCTGGATTAAATCTGAAATATAAAAAACAGACAATACATAAAGAATGGATGTTTTGCTTAAGGATGTAAACATCCATTCTTTTTTCTTATTGGAAAAGAGATAGAATTGTTAGAAAAGAATATAAAAAAATAGACAATTAACAGAAAATAGAACATTATCATAACTAAATTCAAAATACTATCAAATTATTTAAAAAATGTGTTGACAAATTGAAAGTGAATGCATATAATAAAAACATAAACAAGAGATACTTATAAGATATCTAAAAAATACTTCTCGCCACGGTAAATAGAACAAACATAGCCGGGGAGAAAGAAAGGCAGGTACACTCCAAAGGGACATTTAGTTAAAATATAAAGGGAAAGGATGGTACAGACCACCAGACTAAGAAGTTAAAGTATTATAAAGGTTACAGAAGTTAAATATTCAAACATGTTTATGTAACGAGTAAACAAGTAGTGATCGTACAGAAAGGCGAGTCGATCAGAAATTCAAGATGGAATCGATACAACAGAGAGTTATCAATTATGAAAAGTATCGTTCCGGAATCTTATAGATAATCGTCAAGTGAAGAGAGTATCCGGAGTATCGATTGAAGAATAAAGTAGAATCGTGAAAGAAGGTTAAGACGATTATCGTTTAGAGCAGATCGGAAGTATAAGAAGTATAAAGAGTTCCGATTGAGAAAGTAAAGGTTATAGATATACAATTAAACAATATAAAATATTATAAATAACAGCACTTCAAGTACATGATTGGTGGTTATGGCATCCGTAGAAGTGATTGCAGCCACAGCATATGAATGCGATAGTTAATGGAAAGATGAGGCTGAGAAGTGGAGGAAGGTCCGTTGGACGTAATAACAATAGAATCAGATGAGTACTCGGCATGAGGGCAGAAGCAGGTAATATGGATGAAGCTTCTGCCCTATTGTATTGTACTTTTTATGTGATAGAATAGGAGAGTGACAAAAGTTTTTGATTGATGGGGAAATATGAGTAAGTTAGACGAACAGGATTTTGATGAAAGAAGGCTGGAACGCAGAAAGAGAAGAAAGCGAAACCAGTTTATTGCGTATATAGTTTTTATAATAATTATTGTATTGCTTGTCGGGGCAATAGGGACTTCAATCCACTTTATACATGGGGCAATCGTCAGCAGGAGGCGGGCGATAGATGCTGCTGAGAAGCTTACGAAGGGAGTAGAGGAGCAGCCTGAAAATATTGTGATCGAGACTCCGGAAAACAGCACGGATGTTGAGGAATACACTCAGGAAGAGGCAATGACTGATATCGTGGAGAAGGTCATCGGCGATATGACTATTGAGGACAAGGTCGCAGGACTGTTTATTATCAATCCGGAGCAGATTACCGGTGTAGAGACAGCTGTGAAGGCTGGATCGGGAACACAGGAGGCGCTTTCTAAATATGCAGTTGGCGGAATAGTTTATTCTCCCAAAAATATCAAGTCGGCGGATCAGATCAAGGAGATGCTTGTCTCGACAGCGTCCATGAGCAAGTTTCCTCTGTTCACAATTCTTTCTGACAAGGCTCTTTATAATGATCAGGTCATAGAAACTCTGGGGCTTTCATTGCAGGAAGAGATAACCGATGAGGATACAGCTCACAGTGCAGGTGCAACTATCGGTTCAACGCTGTTCAAATACGGCTTCAACATGGCTATGTTTCCGGCAAATGATATAAGTGAGAACGGAAAATTTGGTTCTGATGCCGAGTCTGTAAAGCTGCGTGCAACTGCTTTTGCCACAGGACTTCAGCAATCCGGAGTATCAGCCTGTGGTTACGCCTTTCCTGTTATGGGAAGTAGTGACGGGGATGTGAACGTTAGCGATAAGACAAGAGATGACCTGGTTGTAGGCGAATTTGAGGTCTTCAAGAATGCAATAGATTCTAAGGCTATGAATGCTATACGGATGTCAGAATTATCACTTCCGCAGCTGTCAGGTGATGACACTCCGTCGACACTTTCAGGAACCGTTATTGGTGAGGAGCTAAAGGGTACACTGGGTTATGAAGGAATAGTTATCACTGCACCGCTTGGAGACATTGCGATTTCCGAAAAATACTCATCAGCAGAAGCAGCAGTTGCTGCCATAATGGCAGGAGCGGATATGATTTATCTGCCCGGTGATTTTACAGAGGCCTATGAGGGAATCCTTCAGAATATATCGGAAGGCAGGATTACTGAAGAAAGAATCAATGAGTCTATTAGAAAAATAATGGGAATAAAGTATTCTGATCAGGTGAGCCAGATTTCAACGTCAAATTAAACATCAAACAAAAAAAGGAGCTGTTGGCTCCTTTTTTTAGTCTCTTGGTCGCATATAGAAGTTCCCTGTTATTTCCTCTGTTCGTATGGAATTGATGAAGGCATTTTTGTCAATCTCCCTGATCTTTGGGATTATCTTTCGGGTATCTGAGGCACTGACGATGGAATAAACAATCTTTTTATTGTGATGGCCAAAAGAGCCCTCTCCATCGATGAGGGTTGCTCCGTGACCACAGGTTGCATAGATCATTGAGCAGACTCTGTCCGGCATGTCGGTAATGATAAAGAGAGTTCGCTGCTGGTATGTCGTGTAGAGTGTATGCAGCATCTGGGTGGATACATATTGGAATATCATGGAGTACAGTGCCTTGTCCCAACCGAAAATGAATCCAGCAATACAGAGAATGATTATGTTTCCGCCAAGAATGTAGGGGAAAGCATCAATTCCTTTCTTCTGTGAGAGATAGATGGATATGAAATCAGTACCACCGCTGGTTGCATCTACCTTCAGGCACATGGTGATGGCGATCGCATTCAGAATGCCTCCGAAGACGGCTGCAAGAAGCGGATCGTGAGTCAGGTGATAGTTTGGCAGAAGGTCAACGAAAAAGCTGTTTGCAAGAACCATGATAAGTGAAAAGATGGTAAACTTCTTTCCGATGTATTTAAAGCCTATATAGACTGGAAATGCATTAAGGATCACGTTGATGGGAGTGTAAGGCACGGCAATTCCGAGATATTTGGTGCAGAGTCTCTGAATTATGATGGCAAGTCCTGTAGCTCCGCCGGGGTACAAGCCTACGGCATTGACAAAGGAATTGATGTTCATTGCCATCAAAAAGGCTGCAAGAAGTACGACAACAAGGCGTATAGCGTCCCATTTGAGCATCTCCTTGAAGGAGGTTTTCTTTTTTTTCACCATTTATTGATGTATCTCCTTTATGTATTCCATGAGTCGTCCGGCAAAAGCTCGCCCGAGCTTTTGCCGGGCGACTCATTCCATGCAAGTGTCAACGCGTTTTTTATATTTTCTCACTTTTGCTTTTGAATGTGAACCGGTCCCCGGCATTTTGTAAAACGAATTGTGACTTTTGACCTCAACATCATACTATCTATAAAAAAATCATCTGTCAGCATGCTTTGATCCGGCTGACAGATGGGGCGAAAAGTTTTCAGGAGTCCATAGAGCCGGGTTTGATGCTGTATATTTTGGGCGAAATCCTGAGCCTTAAGTATATTTCTGCATACTGGGAAGCCGAAAGCTCCTCAACATAGTTTAGCTGGAAGTTTTTTTTGATTCCGTTTTTGATGAGGATATCTGCAGCCTTGTTGTAGGCAATTGCAGCTTCGGCCTCTGTGTTGTACTTGCCGACTACGTAATTGCTCCTCAGATGAATAACTGCCTTGTACTTTATGAAGCCTTTTTCTGCAAACTGCATCACACCCCTGTATCTGTTAAGGATAATGACGTTTTCATAGCGAAGATCGTTGCGGTCGTCGTTGGCAAAGCGGTAGTCTCTTCCCTCGACTGCGTAGCTCTTTATTCCGTAGCGCTGAAGAATGGAAAGCTGGCTTCCGTAATCGGCTACAAAGAGATGGTTGCCACGTATCATTATCTTATGAGAGGAGTAGTAGAACAGATCATCGATATCAAATTTGAGAATGTGGGTGGGGGACAGGTAGTATAAAAAGTATTTTTTTTCAAGATAAATCGGGTTGGAAATATACATCCCCTTGTCACGGAAGTTTATGAGAGAAATTCCCTTTTCAAAAGGAAGTGACATGGTATCGCAAAGGGAAGAAATGACAAATTCAGGGCTTTTTAGTATCATCAAAGCTTCCTCATAGGCTTTGGCTGCAGCGTCCATCTCATTAAAGCTTCCAAGGGAAATATGCCTTCCTCTGTAGGTGACTGACGCCCTATAGGAGGGAGTTCCATCCTTCAATGCAGTTATATATACTCCTGTTGTGTTTTTTTTGCCCATTTTCCCACCAAAAAGATGCATTTTTATGATATTATTTTATATGATATGTTTGCTATAAGTCAAAGCCGTTAACATGGCTAATTTTATTTGGAGGAGCAGCAATGCAGGAAGTTTTGTATTCGAGCACAAGGGGAGACATTGGCAGGATACCTGCCTCTTTGGCAATACTTAGGGGACTTGCCCCCGATGGAGGACTATATGTCCCGGAGTTTATACCACAGCTTCAAAAATCACTCAGAGAGATTTCTTCTCTTTCCTATCAGGATACAGCATTTGAAGTTATGAAGCTTTTCTTTACTGATTTTTCGGAGGAAGAGCTGCGGTACTGTATAGAACACGCTTATGATTCGAAATTTGATACTCAGGAGATAGCGCCGATGTCTGAGGCAGGAGGCGCTTATTTCCTTGAGCTCTATCATGGAGCTACAATTGCCTTTAAGGATATGGCGCTGTCAATACTGCCATATCTTATGACCACGTCCGCTAAAAAGAACAATGTAAAAAATGAGATAGTTATTCTCACAGCTACCAGCGGAGATACAGGAAAGGCAGCACTTGCCGGCTTTGCAGATGTGCCCGGCACAAGGATTATTGTCTTTTATCCCAAGCATGGCGTCAGCCCCATTCAGGAGCGCCAGATGGTGACACAGAAGGGTGACAACACATGCGTTATCGGGATTGAAGGCAATTTTGATGATGCCCAGAATGGTGTAAAGAAGATATTTACAGATCCTGAACTCAGGAAGTATATGGATTCAAAGGGCTTCCAGTTCTCATCAGCAAATTCGATCAATATCGGAAGGCTGGTTCCGCAGATTGTTTATTATGTTTATTCATATGCGAAGCTTCTTAAGGAGAACAGAATATCGGATGGCGATACCATAAATGTTGTTGTCCCTACCGGCAACTTCGGAAATATTCTCGCTGCATATTATGCAAAGAACATGGGGGTTCCCATTGCCAGGCTGATCTGTGCATCAAATTCAAACAAGGTACTCTTTGATTTCTTCAGGACAGGAGAGTACGACAGGAACAGAGAGTTTGTTCTGACGAGCTCGCCTTCGATGGATATACTTATTTCTTCAAATCTGGAGAGGCTTATCTATCACATTGCAGGTGATGATGCCAGGGCTAATGCGGCCTTCATGGATAAACTCACAAAGGAAGGAAGCTATGGAATAACTGAAGAGATGAAGAGCAGGCTTTCAGACTTCTATGGTGGCTATGCAACGGAGGAGGAGACTGCAGATACCATCAAAAAGCTGTTTGAGGATACGGATTATCTTATAGATACTCATACTGCAGTTGCAGCAGCTGTTTACAACAAGTACAAAAAGGAAACCGGGGACAGCACAGTTACAATCATTGCTTCAACCGCAAGTCCGTATAAATTTACAAGAAGTGTCATGAATGCCCTTGGCAAGGGGGATGAGGGCAAGGATGACTTTGAGCTTGCAGATGAACTGTCAAAGCTTTCCAGCGTAGATATACCGGATGCCGTCAAGTCAATAAGATCGGCACAGATCAGACATGACAAGGTTATTGACAGGAAGGACATGGAGGGTGCAGTCAGGGAGTTTCTGAATATTTAAGTGTATAAACGGAGGTGCGTATGGATTTAGGCAAGGGATTTTATTACTCAGACAACACACCGGAGATCGTAGAGCTTTCGAAGCTTTCAAAAGAAGCTGACATTATAGAGAACGATCTTTTTATCAAGTATGATGTTAAGAGGGGGCTTAGAGACCTTAATGGAAAGGGTGTCCTTACTGGTCTCACAAGGATTTCTGAGATCATTGCCAAAAAGGTTGTTGACGGGAAGGAAGAGCCGGCTGACGGAGAGCTTTATTTTAGGGGGTATGACGTACATCAGCTTATTGATGCTGCTGTCAGGAAGAACAGATTTTCTTTTGAGGAGTGCACATATCTGCTCCTTTTTGACAAGCTTCCTACGGGGAAAGAGCTCTTTGAATTTGAAAAACTGTTGGGATATTACAAGTGTCTTCCGCCAACCTTTGTAAGAGATGTCATTATGAAGGCTCCGAGCCGTGACATGATGAACACACTGGCAAGGAGCGTGCTTACCCTTTATTCTTATGATGATCTGGCAGATGATGTGTCTTTGGCTAACGTACTAAGGCAGTCGCTTCAGCTCATCAGTATGTTTCCGCTTCTTTCAATCTACGGATATCATGCATACAATCATTATCATGAGGGCAATTCACTTATCATTCATCCGCCGAAGGAGGAGCTTGGGGCAGCTGAAACCATTCTTTACCTTCTGCGTCCTGACAGCAAGTACACAGAGCTGGAGGCAAAGCTTCTTGATATCTGCCTTGTACTTCATATGGAGCACGGTGGTGGTAATAATTCATCCTTCACGACACATGTTGTAAGTTCAAGCATGACTGACACCTATTCTGTCATAGCCGCAGCTATCGGGTCTTTGAAGGGACCGAGACACGGCGGTGCCAACATCAAGGTTGTCCATATGTTTGATGATATAGAAGCTCACGTAAAGGATTGGGAAGATGAAGCCGAGGTTAAGGCATACCTTGACAAAATACTCAATAAGCAGGCCTTTGACAAATCCGGACTCATCTATGGAATCGGTCATGCCATCTATTCCAAGTCTGACCCCAGAGCTGTTATTTTAAAGAGCTTTGTTGAAAAGCTTGCAGTTGAGAAGGGAAGAGAAAAAGAGCTTGCTCTCTACAAGCTGGTTGAAAAGCTTGCACCTCAGATCATCAGCGGTGAACGCACAATGTATAAGGGTGTAAGTGCAAATGTAGACTTCTATTCAGGCTTTGTATACAGAATGCTTGATCTTCCCGAGGAACTGTATCCCACAATCTTTGCGATGGCAAGGATAGTCGGATGGAGTGCTCACAGAATGGAGGAACTGGCCAATAACGGCAAGATAATACGTCCGGCATATATGGCGATTGAGCCTCGCAAAGAGTATATTGAAATGGATAAGAGGGATTAAAAGAGTTAGTTGCCAGACATGCACTAATATCGCTTGTTCTGGTAACTAAATCTTTTAAGTTATAACAAGAATTAAGGAGGCAGATAAAATGTCCGGAAATGAAAGAATCAATGCAGCAATTGATAATCTTATAGTAGCTTTGAATGAGCTGAAGGGTGCTCTTTCAGAAAATGAAAAGGAGCCTGTGCCTCAGGTCATTATTTCTGATGCGCCGCCCATGTCTATCAATGAGGATGAACTGAATAAAAAGCTTGCAGAAGCCATCAGGCTTAAGGAACATCTTCCGGCTTCTGAGGGACTCAGGTTTTGTCATATGTGCGGGGCGGAGCTGATACCAGGAGACAGATTCTGCATAAACTGCGGAACTCCTGTTGAGGGTTGACTTTTTTGAAAAATGCAGATCATCCTGAGGGATTCATTGTATGAGCAATCTCTTGGGAGCGGGGAAAGAGGAGATAGTATGAATAATAAAAATAGCAGAAGTATTGCGGTATCCGATCAGGCCAATGTTCAGAAAACGACTGATCCCAGCCTGTATGTACGATATCTTCCCGTGATCATACTGGTTCTGGTTGCACTTACCGCAACTGTATGTGCCGGGATATTTATGGGGCATGAGACACTGATGACTGTAGCTATGGCAGCAACTACAATACCGGCGCTATTGCTGCTTATCTATATTTACAAAAGTGATGTCATAGAATCTGAACCGGCCGGGCTTTTGTACCTTCTTTTTATATCGGGAATTTTGGCAACAGTTCCGGTCATATTGATAAAGCTTCTTCTGGGATCCTCACTTTCGCCGGTTGTTATGGTAGCAATCCTTTCACTGGTTGAGGAATTATCCATATACCTTGTGCTTTATTTTGAGACGTGGGATCATCTTGCATTTAACTATCGTTTTGACGGAGTTGTATATGGCGCTACTGTGGCAATCGGTTACGAGGTTTCGCTTGCAGTGCTTTACCTGAGCGGAGGGCTTGAAAAGATAGCTCTGTCAAGGTCTGTAATACCTGTACACTGTGCACTTGGAATTTATATGGGATTTTTCTATGGCCAGGCCAAGGCAAGAATGCTCGAAGGAGACAAGTCGGGGGCAGCTCTTATGCAGGTCTTCAGTTTACTGCTTCCTATAGTGCTTAACTTTGTATATGAACTGTTTATGTCAAATTCTTCAAATCAGGCCATTATGATCTTTTTTATAGCATTCCTTGTGCTGCTCAATGTTGCGGCAGTCATATGTGTCAGAAAGTTTTCCAGGGCTGACCGAAGATTAGGGAGGTAAGAGTTATGTCAAATGATAATCTGAAAATAAATAAAAGCGAGCTTCCAAAGGGAATGGAAATTGACTCACAAGGGCGTATATGCTGGACCTATGAGCAGGATATCATAAAGCATCCAATGACTCTTTACATTCTTGAGGAGATGATAATTGCGGGTGTCATAGCGCTTACACTGATAGCGCTGATAGGAGGGGGGCCAAAGTGGGCTCTGGACATCTTTATTGTATACACCGGAATATTCTCCGCCATCGGTGCTGCCGGTTGGTTTATCTGGAGCAGGATCAAAAAGAACAAATACACAATGACTTTTGCCATGGATGAAAATAGTGTTGTACGAACCTCTCCATATGGTGTAACCGGATACAGGGACGGAAATTTATATGTAACAAGATACAGCGACGTCAAAAGAATCCGTTCGGTTCCTGAGCATGATATGGTAGGTACAATGGGGCCATGGACCTTTCACCAGATTTATGCATCTCCCGAGCAGTTTGATTTTGTCTGGAAATATATGTCGGAGCGCTGCAAAGGTGCAAAGGTAGAGGTTAAGAAGTGAGTTTTTGTCGGATAAACAATTGTCCTAAGATTAACAGTAATTTCATCGACTTGGGACTGTGGAGGAGAAAATATGGCAGAATGGATACCAATAATAGTAATTTGTATAGTATTTGGATTTTTAATAAGGACGCTTGGCAGAGCCATAATGAACATTGGGATTAGTATTGCAGTGATCATTCTTGTGATAGTCATACTAAACGGACTTATGGTTATAGAGTGGTAGAGGAGCCGGGTATCGTTAACGCATTTTCTTTGGATGGTTACGGTATCAAAATCCTGAAGGAATAAGTCAGATATAAACTGACGTTTATGGAGGAGAAAGAAAATGTTTTGTTCAAATTGTGGGGCTGAAGTAGGTGACAGCGCAAAATTCTGTGGAATCTGCGGAGCGCCTCAGATACAGGCGCGGTCCTATGCTCAGCAGCAGCCGTTATCGGAGGGGCGCCCGCAACAAGGCTATGGACAGCAACCGCATCAGGTAAATGCGCAGCAGCAACAGCAGCTGAATGGACAGATGCCGAATCAGATAAATGCACAGCAGCAACAGCAGATGTATGGACAGATGCCGCAGCAGCCATACATGAATCAGCCTAAGCAGAAATCCCGCACTGATTATATCCAGATGCAGCTTCAGGCAAGATATGAGCAGCAACAGGCATATGCACAGAATAAGAATACTGTGAAAAAGCAGCCGTTTATAGTCAGGGCGCTTCCATATATATTGATAGTAGTACTTACACTTGGCTTTTCCATAGCGGCATTGTTTACCGAAAGCGACAGAATGGACCTGGCGCTTGCTATTTCCTGTGTTCCCGGAATAGTTTTGCTTTTCCTTATCTACAGAATGGACAGAATCGAACCTGAACCTCTTCCTCTTATGCTGAAGCTCTTTCTAGGAGGAGGCTTTCTGGCAACATTGTCAGCAATTATTATAGAGTTTGCTGTCGGAGGCGTGATCGAATCCATATTTGAACCGAATACGATCGTCTACTGTTTTCTTGAAGCCTTCGTTGTGGCTGCACTGACTGAAGAATTATGTAAGTACGCAGTACTTAAGCTTCTTTCATGGAAGAGTCCTTCTTTCAATTTCCGTTTCGACGGGGTGGTTTACAGTACCGCTGTAGCGATTGGATTTGAGGTCATCGAAAATGTCCTTTATCTTGCAGAAAGTGCAGTTGGTACAGCACTGGCAAGAGCAGCCTTTCCCGGACACTGCGTATTTGGAATATATATGGGATATTACTATGGGCAGGCTAAAACCCTTGAGCTTGATGGCGATATTAAGGGGTCGAAGCAAATGAGGAAAAAGGGAATCATAACAGCAATACTGATTCATGGCAGCTATGACTTTATCTGCTTTTTGAGTTCAGCTGTGGACGACGACCTTCTGCAGCTTGTGCTTGTTCTGGTACTTACTATTGTTATGGTAATTCTGAATATTACTGCATATAAGAATATCAATAAGTTCGCAAGTGAAGATTCACATGTTTAAATGAATCCAAAGGAGGGACAATAAATGTTTTGTGTAAACTGTGGAAATAGACTTCCTGAAAACAGCAGATTTTGTAATATGTGCGGAACAGATCTTTCAAACAGGATAGCTCCTCCTGCTCCGGGAGCTGCAACTCCGGGCGGTTATTCAATGCAGCAGGGCGGCAATCAACATCCTGCAGGTTATCAGTCCGGCAATGTGGCAGCTATGCCCTTAGGCTCTTCGGATTCTCGTTTTGGTCAACCGGCTGGCTTTGGACAGCAGGGTGGTGGCCTGCAAGGTGGCTTTGCTCAACAGGGCGTCAGTCAGCAGCAAGGCTTTGGTCAGAGTCAGGCTTTTCCTCAGCAGCAGTTTTATCCTCAGCAGCAGATTTACCCACAGCAGGGATTTGATAATTCCGGGACTGTAACGCCTGCCGTAGGATTTGTTCCTCCGGCAGAGCAGAGTTCCCCTCAGGGATTTGCGCCGGCGAATCCTGATGAGGTGATAATGGACGCAGGCAAGGTTACGTTTTATACCAGTGAGAAGGCCATGGTTGTAGGCGGTTCGGGAAAGCTTAGGATATTTCCTGACCGTATTGAATACCAGGTTATCTCAGGCTCACAGGCAGGCTTTGCATTTGGTCCTCTGATAGGCGGAGCTATGATGATGAAAAAGAAGGGAAAGGTCGAGGAATTTTATTTTGACCGGATAAAAGATGTGCGCATAGCCAAACACATGGGAATGATGAGTAAGGTTGTACTTGAGTTTAAAGATGGTAAGACCTGTGCATTCATGCCGATGGAGAAGGGCTCGAAGACCAATTCCCAGTCCCGGAAGATTCATGATACGATCAAAAAGCTTATAGGATAAAGTTAAGCTATGCCGGCAGATCCTGTCACCCGGCAAAGAGATATAAATAATAAAAGGCGAAAATCGTTTGGCGAGCTTATGTCGCCGGTGATTTTCGCCTTATATTTATTATAGTCCGTATTTTGCAGCGATTAGAGGGGCTACCTTTGAGGAGCCTATTCGGCTGCAGCCTGCATTTGCATAGCTGAGTGCATCCTCGATGGTGCGGATGCCTCCGGCTGCCTTGATCTTTACATCAGGTCCTATGTGCTTTTTGAAGAGCTCGATGTCCTCCAGGGTGGCACCGGCGCTTCCAAAGCCTGTTGAGGTCTTGATGTAGTCGGCTTTTACATCTGTTACGATCTTGCAGAGCTCGATTTTTTCTTCTTCTGTAAGATAGCAGGTCTCGATTATGACCTTTAAAAGCTTGTCACCGCAGGCAGCTCTTATCATCTCAAGCTCTTTTTTGACTTCATCATATCTGTGATTTTTGACATCACTGACATTTACAACTGTATCAATCTCAGAAGCACCATCCTTTATGGCTTCCTGTGCTTCTACAACCTTTGACTGTGCACAGCTGTATCCGAGAGGAAAACCGATAACAGTGCAGAGCGTTAATGAATCGCCGTACTTGTCGTGAACTCTTTTTAAGTAGGTTGGGGGAATACATACTGTGGCTGTGCCGTATTTTACGGCCTCGTCACAAAGTGAAACAATACCTTCCCATGTGGCATCTGCCTGAAGCAGGGTGTGATCGATAAGTCCAAGAATTTCTTTTTCTTCCATAATCTGTATCTCCTTTTTCATGATAAATACAGTATAGCACATTAAACATTGAGGGATTTGTCGAAAATTTGATTTATCGGGAAAACAATTCAGTTGCCAGCCGGCTGATCAGATTTACACTTGCGGCGGTCTGCTCCGGCTGGCTGGCAACTGAATCGTAACTGAATGTATTGCTGAGCCTGAGAGCATTGAAAAACGTTGTAGGAAAGAAAGAAAATTATTATACTAAAGTTAAGTGCTTTTTTAGTTTGGTTGGAAGTCAGGAAAACAGGAAAAGTGATTGTAGGATTTACGGACAGATGGATGGTGGCTGATTAATGAAGAGATTTGGAGTTGGCTTTAAGTATTGTGCATTTGTGGTGTGTGTTGGCGCAGCAGCAAGCGGCTGTGGGGATGCCAAAGTGACAACAGTAGCAAAGCTGGGTGACGAAGACAGCGCTTTGAAGGATGGGCTTGATGCTGTAATAGGTAGTGTTGATGAGAAGCTTGAGGATTTTAAAGAGCATTCAAGCCATAGTCTTCCCACAGGACCAAATATTTCAGGAAATGAGGTCGGGCCTGATTTTTCAGGGTATATTATGACACCTGACTATTCAGCTGTGGAGGGAAATGAAGAATCAGCCTGGCAGTATGGAAGCCTTTATGGTGGGAGAGGTGACCACGAGCCGGAGTACAGCTATGATGGACTGACCGTCACTATAGATGGAAATGAAATCAGCTTTTCGGATGTTGCTCCAGCGGTCAATGCGATCACTGATGTTATGCGCGTCGGAGACTGGCTGATATTTGTCGGTCATGTCAATCCTGAAATGAATATATATGAGTTTTACAATGTAAACAAAGCGCCGGCACCGGAGTTTGATTACGAGATAGCGGGCACGAGTCTTTGCTGGCAGGAGGATGACCTTTCTACCGCCGTATACTGCTGCAATAACACGGTATATGATTTCTGGGGAAATGAAATAGCAACGCCGGACAATGGAAAGATAACAGGTCTGTCCATTAGGGACAGCACAACGATAGAAATCAGATATATCGGCACTGATTCTTCAGGAAGCGAAGCTGAAGCTGAGATGTTCATTAACTATGAGCCCTGCGACAGGGAAGTGCTTTTATACTATGAATTTCTGCTCGGAGGCAGAGGACAGTGGTTTGAGCTGCTTGACAAGGCGCCTGAGGATGCTCTTTTGCTGGTTATAGTCAATCCTCCCGAAATGGTGAAAAAGAGGATGATCGTTCAGTTTGGCTTTGAAGAAAATGCCGATGATGCACTTGCGGTTATTGCCCTTAGGGATTACCAGCAGATTCACATCGAAAAATCCGACTATGACGAGACGCAAAATCAGATGAATGCCATAGGTATGAGCGGTATGGGAATGGGTGAAGCCTTATTATATAAAATGAACATACCCGAAAATGAAGCGGCTTATACACTATTTGTCAAGGCAGGAACGGATGGAAAGGCAAAGTGGGACATCAAAAGGCTTTCAGGTGAAAAAAATAAGATGAGTAAATTTATTATAGCAGGTGAATAAAGAGTTTGAATTTGTCGATAATAAATTTATAATAGAAATAGGATACTGGATTTTAGGAAATTCGACAGATTTTTGAATGCGTATCATAAAGCATTCAGAAAGTCACAAAATACCGAATTTTCTCATAAATTCTGCATCCGAACGGAGTAAGTCAGATATAAACCTGTGTTTATTAAGGAGCGGTGACATATGAAGAGAATACTGATTGTTGACGATTCAAGACTTTCCCGAAAGATGCTTAGAAACTTATTTGAAGGCAGCGGCTTTGAAGTTATCGGAGAGGCTGTCAATGGTAAAGAAGGCTATGACCAGTTTGTAAAGTATTCTCCGGACGTGGTTACTATGGATATAACTATGCCTGAGATGAATGGCATGGATTCAATGAAGCTTATGCTAGAGCATAATCCTGATGCAAAGGTCATAATTATTTCTGCTGCCGGACAGCTTGATAAGGTGGATGAGGCCAGTTGCGCAGGAGCAACAGCATTCATCACCAAGCCATACTCCAATCAGGACATAATCGACGCAATTAATAACTGCTGACGCAAGCCAGTTCAGCCCCGGTCATTTGCGCCGGGGCATTATTTTTGACTTGCCGGATGCTTTATGGAAAATCATGACTAATGAAAAGAGGATATGAGAAATGGAATATGAAAACACCTTGATAAAGGAAAGACTATCCAATTTAAGAGCTGCAATGGAAAAGCAGGGTATAGATTACTATTTGATACCGTCCTCAGATTTCCATAATTCCGAATACTCTGCGGACTTCTTCAAGGTGAGAGAGTATTTCTGCGGCTTTGACGGCTCTAATGGCACGCTTCTTGTGAGCAGCAGGGAAGCAGGAATGTGGACGGACGGAAGATATTTTATCCAGGCTGACAATCAGATGAAAGGTACAGGTGTAACTCTCTTTAAGATGCAGGAGCCAGGGGTTCCCACTATACAGGAGTATCTTCTGGAAAACATGAAGGAGGGAGAAACACTTGGCTTTGACGGACGGGTTGTATCCACCAGCTTTGGGGAAGAGCTGGAAAAAGAGCTCTCCAAAAACAGGGTTAATTTCAGGATAGATAAGGACCTGGCGGAAGACATCTGGACAGACAGGCCTTCCCTTCCATGCCATGATATATATGTCCTTTCAGATGAGCTCTGCGGACAATCCTTTGAGGAAAAGCTTTGTGCTGTGCGGCAGAAAATGAAAGAGTATGGCACCTGTCTGTACATACTCAGTAAGCTCGACGACATTATGTGGCTTACAAATCTTCGCGGAGATGATGTGGAGTGTAATCCTGTAGCACTTGCATATGCTGTTATTTCAGAGGACTCCTTTATCCTTTTTGTCCAGAAAGAAGAAGTGACAGAAGACGTGCGTAATTACTGCCAGAAAAAGGGTATAACCTTAAGAGAGTATGACGAGCTTGTAGCTTTCATAGAGGGCTTTGAAATAGCCGGAGATATCCTCTGCGACAAGAGAAATACAAACTATCTGACCTACAAAGCACTATCTGAAAAAGCTGACAGTGCAGGTGTGAAGCTAAGCAACCGCAAGGATCCCACCGAGAGTCTGAAGGCTGTTAAGAATGAAACTGAGCTAAGGAACATCAGGGAAGTTTATATCCGTGACAGTGCCAGACTTACAGAATTTATATACTGGGTAAAGAGTAATGTCGGGAAGATTCCTATGACAGAGTACTCTGCCGCAATGAAGCTTGATTCAATGAGAGCGGAGCTTCCCGGATTTATTGAGCTGTCCTTTCCAACCATAAGTGCCTATAATGCCAATGCAGCCATGGCTCATTATGAAGCAACTAAGGACAACTGTGCAGAAGTAAAGAATGAGGGACTGCTTCTGGTGGATTCAGGTGGGACATACCTTGGAGGCACAACAGATGTGACCAGGACTATAGTGGTTGGAAAGCTTTCGGATGAGATAAAAAGGCACTATACACTGACTGTTGTAGGCATGCTCAGGCTCTCAAAAGCGAACTTCCTTGAGGGCTGCACAGGCAGGAATCTTGACATTCTTGCCAGGGGGCCGCTATGGAATATCGGAATTGATTACAAGCATGGAACAGGGCATGGCATCGGTTATATTTTAAATGTCCATGAGGGACCGCAGAATATAAGGTGGAGATTTACCCCCGGACAGAGCGAGGCAGCTCTCGTTCCCGGAATGATCGTATCAGATGAGCCGGGCGTATATATTGAAGGCAGTCACGGAATCAGGATTGAGAATATTCTCGAGGTGCAAAAGGGAGAAGAAGGAGAGTATGGACAGTTTCTTCATTTTGCCCACCTCACCTGGGTGCCTATTGATCTTGAGGCCATTGATCCGGGCTATATGGATCAGTCAGACATCAAGGCTCTCAATGATTACCATCGTGATGTCTATGAAAAAATTAGTCCTTACATCACCGACAAGGATGTGCTTGAATGGCTGAAAAAGGCCACAACACAATTGTAAAAAGTGTGTTAAAACAGCTTTCAAATGCTTGAAAAAAGGCGTTTTTTGACTATAATAGTAATTAAGAACCAGACGTCAGGTTATCCTGGAATGCTCGACACCTCCTGTGTAATTTGAACCTACATTACTTTAAACGGGACTCCTACATTGCCTATAGGATTGTCACGCCTCCGGCCCTGCGTATACGCAGACAAGCTTTGGGAGAGGAAGGCAGGAATTTAGGTTGCGGTAACCCACCTGGCGTTAGCTAGGAGTCAAATAACAGGAAACGGCATTTTGGGATTCATTTCAGGAAATTAAAGCAGTCATCACGATGGCTGCTTTTTCCATTTGAGTATTGTAAGGGGATTTTTTAATGAAGTTGATTATCAGGCTTATCGCCCTGGGCAGGGAGTTTTCCGTAAGAATGCAGCAGAAGCATATACCTGATTTTTCTGCCAGCTGCACCTATTTTCTCGTAATATCCATTATCCCCCTCCTTATTCTTATAACATCGCTTTTGCCGTATACTGCCATTTCTGAGGCAGATCTTTATAATGCCGTCATGGAGATTGCCCCGGATTTTTCCGGCGAAATCGTAAGAAATCTCATTGATGAAGCTTACATGCAGTCTGTTGCTGTCTTCTCAATTTCTGCGCTGACAACCATATGGGCCGGAGCCCAGGGAATGCTTGCAATGATAAGGGGGCTTAACAGTATCTATGATGTTGAGGAGAAAAGAAATTATTTTCATTTGCGGATAATAGCATCCTTTTATACTGTGACAATGATCATTATGATCATGATAATGCTTCTTATAATGGTTTTTGAAAAACAGCTGCGGGCTTTAACACTTGATTATGTTCCTGAACTGGCATTCTTTTTTTCGGTTTCATCGTACTTTAAGTTTTTGCTTGTCATTCTGCTGGCCACGCTGTCCTTTGCGCTCATATACACCTTTATTCCCAGCGCAAAGATGGTATTTGTTTACCAGCTGCCGGGTGCAGTGTTTTCGGCTGTTGTCTGGTACATTTTTTCATGGCTGTTTTCAATATACGTCAACTATCCGGGAACCTTTACAGCCTATGGCAGTATTGCGACTCCGCTGGTATTGATGATATGGATGTATTTCTGCGTCTATATTTTCATGATAGGAGCGCTGATAAACCAGTTTTTCCATCCGGCAGTGAAGCTTCTCTATGACGACCATCACAGGAAGACAGTTCATAAAAATGTGAAGAAAAAGAGTACTCAAAGGCTAAGAAAGCCAAGAAAATATAATGAATTTGGGTGATTTAAGGTATTGTTATTTGTGGCGTCTCAATTATACATAGAATAAATGAGGCGCAGCATAGCCCAGGGGGGAGTGTTTCAAAATGAACAGATTTGAAGAGTGGATGAAAAAGAGGTGGGTGAGCTACGCATTTGCTACATGCTCTGCTGTTGTTCTTTACATGCTGCTTAGTAATCTTGCAAGCATAACAGCAGGCCTGGGCTATTTTTTTGCTTTCCTTCGTCCTGTTATCACCGGGGCAATAATTGCCTATGTGTTCAACCCGCTATGTAACTTTTTCTACAGCAAGTATTTTAAGCAAATAAAGAAAGAGAGCACAAGATGGGGTGTGTCAGTTGTCTGTGCAATTGTAATAATTCTTCTTGCAGTTGTTCTTTTGTGCGTTGCACTCATTCCACAGCTGGCTGACAGCATATCAACGCTGGTTTCCAATATGGGCACATATCTTCAGACCCTCCAGAATCTGCTGAAGAGCTTTGCCAATTCCTCGACAAGCAGATTCTTTGGGATAGATATCGCAGCAATTGCCAGCTTCGGCGACAGTATACTTGAAAAGATCGGCTCTTATTTTACTGAAAACATGTCGTTGGTTGTCGGCAAGTCTGCAGTTTTTGGCAGGGGGCTGGTAGATGCACTCATGGCACTGATCCTGGCAATATATTTCCTCATGGACAAGCAGAGGATAGTCAGGGCCTCTTCGCGTTTTCTGTCACTTGTGATGAAGAAAGAAAGCTTTGAAAAGACTACTTCGTTTTTATCAAGATGCAACGATATCATTATCAGGTATATCAGTGTTGACATAATAGACGGGCTGATAGTCGGTATCGTTAATTTTCTGTTCATGGAAGCAATGGGAATGAACTATGCGGCACTTATTTCGGTCATCGTAGGTGTGACAAACCTGGCACCTACATTTGGTCCTATCGTGGGTGCTGTGATAGGAGGCTTTATCCTTGTTCTCATCAATCCGTGGCATGCGCTCTGGTTCCTTATATTCACCATCATTCTGCAGACCATTGACGGATATGTTTTAAAGCCCAAGCTCTTTGGAGGAAGCCTCGGTGTATCTTCACTCATGATAATAATTTCCATTATCCTCGGAGGAAGACTAATGGGTGTAATGGGTATTCTGTTAGCAATTCCTTTTGCTGCAATCCTTGATTTTACATGGAGAGATTTTGTAATAAAAAGGCTTGAGGAAAGACAAGCTAAGAGGTACAATTAATGACACTAAATAAACTTGTAGAAAGGGGTCACCATGGAAGTAATTTTTGGTTTTCTTGCAACCGCAGTAGAAATTGTTAAGGATTTTCTCAATAAGGCGCTGGCATTTTGGAGGTCCCTTGACGAAGATAAGAAGAGACTCTGTATTTATTGCGCAGCAGCATTGATATGCATTTCCAGCATCGCATCATTTTTCTATTCACTTGGCAGGAAAAAGGGCGAAGAGGCCGCCGCTAAAGAGGAATTCTGAAAAACGTCATATCTGACAGGAATGAGAGCTTCAATTTTGGAGCTCTCTATTTATATGGATAAAATTAAACATGTGTGACCCGGGCAGACTTGCATTTGCGATAGACTGTCCTGGCTTACCACTGAATTTCTACTGAATTTCTACGAATTTTTGTCAATTTCATACAATACGGACTCGGTAATTATGGACTTTGTACAAAAATAAAAGTATAATATTGAGTATTGTAATGAATTTTTTTTGAAAGGGGAATTTTTTTAATGGTACACAAGGCAAAACGTAACGTAATTGTTGGACAATCGGGAGGACCTACAGCAGCTATCAACTCATCGCTTGCAGGCGTTTACAGGACAGCTATCGACCGTGGATACAAGAAGGTATACGGAATGATCCATGGCGTTCAGGGTCTTATGGAGGGCAGATATGTAGATCTTTCTGATCATATCCAGTCAGGTCTTGACATAGAGCTTCTGAAGAGAACCCCATCTGCTTATCTTGGATCCTGCAGATTCAAGCTCCCTGAGATTTTCGAGAATAAGGAAGTTTATGAGAAGATTTTCGAGATTCTTGACAAGCTTGAGATCGATTGCTTTATTTACATCGGCGGCAATGACTCAATGGATACTATTAAGAAGCTTTCTGACTATGCCATCATTTCAGGATCACAGATCAGATTTGTTGGATGTCCCAAGACAATCGACAACGATCTTGCTCTTACAGACCATACACCCGGTTACGGCTCAGCAGCCAAGTATATCGGAACATCAGTAAAAGAGATCATAAGAGACAGCTGGTCACTTGAGACAAGCCATGGACAGGTAATTATCGTTGAGGTAATGGGAAGAAATGCAGGATGGCTCACAGGTGCCACAGCTCTTGCCAAGGGCGAGGATTGTGACGGACCTGATGCTATTTATCTCCCTGAGCTTGCATTTGACCTGGATGCATTTTTAAAGAAGATCAAGGCACTGCTCAAGACAAAGGCATCGATCGTAGTAGCTGTATCCGAGGGTATCAGGACCAAGGACGGCAAGTATATAAGTGAGCTTGGCAGCACAATCGAGTATGTAGATGCATTCGGACACAAGCAGCTTACAGGAACAGCAAGATATCTTTGCGATGTTGTTGCTAAGGAGTGCGGCTGCAAGACCCGTCCTATCGAGCTCTCAACTCTTCAGAGAGCAGCAAGCCACTGTGCTTCACGTGTAGATATCCTTGAGGCTTATGAGGTTGGCGGTGCAGCAATGAAGGCTGCTGATGAAGGTGATTCAGGAAAGATGGTTGTAATCACAAGACTTTCAGATGATCCTTATCAGGCAGGAACAGAGGTTAAGGATGTTCACAAGATTGCCAACGACGAGCGTACTGTACCAAGAGAGTGGATCAACAAGGATGGTACATATGTTACAAATGAGTTTATCACTTATGTAAGACCACTTATTCAGGGCGATGTAGGACCTATCATGGTTGATGGTATTCCAAGACATCTCTACAGACCCGGATTCCAGGATATTCTTTAAATAGCGGCTTAATTGAATTGCGGAGTTTTTTATGCTGAGAGAGAACAAAGGCACAATAGTAGTAAACAAAGAACTTGAAATTATTTCAACAGATCAGGGCTATCGCGATTATGTTAATGAGAGCGATTCCAAGACTGTTTTTGCCAATATTCATCCCGATGACCAGCACCTTTTATATGAGATGGTAGAGGCTCTTGATACAAATTCCACTACAGTGGTGTGCTTTAGAATCTGTGACCGCAATGGCAAATACAGATGGGTCAATGCAGAGTGTGAGCTGTCCGGCAGTGATTATATCACTATAGCATTCCAGGATATTTCAAACATTGATGGAAGAGCCAGGGCGGCAGAGCAGGATTCTCTCACCGGGCTCTACAACAAAATGGCCATTACAGAGTATGTCAGGAAAGAGTGTGAGCACAACAAGGCCAGGAATATTAATCTTGTAATTATTGATATTGACAATTTCAAGCAGCTAAATGACACTATGGGTCACGCTTACGGAGACAAGATTCTCAGAGAGGTTGCCGGGATTGTCATAGAGGTTCTTGGCAACGATGGAAGAGCCGGCAGAGTTGGCGGAGACGAGATCATGCTGGTCATTGAGAATATGGCCGAGAAGACAGATCTGAGGATATACCTCAAGAGTATAAGAGAGAGAGTAGAGTCCTCGCATATTGATCAGAATGGATTCCCGCTGGTAACAGTTTCCATGGGCATAGGAACATTTCCTACATATGTTGACAATTTTGAGGGTCTGTATTCTCTTGCGGAGAGAATGCTCCAGAGGGCCAAGTCAAGAGGCAAAAACAGATATGTAATCTACAATCCTGATATTCACGGTGCGATTATAGCCGGTGAGCTTGATGAATCCCTTATGGAGTTGTCCGGCGACAAGTCCCTTGACAAGAAAAAGCTGGTACTGGACAGCCTTGACGGGCTGTTCTGTACCATGAATGAAGCCATTACCTCGCTTATAAAAAAGATCAGTGTTACTTATTGCTTTGAACAGGTATATGTCTTTTATAAGGATCTCGGAAAGAGCTTTTACGGTTATAAAAGAACCGGAGAAAGCTCTGAAACAAGTACCGGAAAGGTTCTTAGGATTGTTGACAATGTATCGGAATTTATATATGTGACTGAGCCCGGTTTTGAGAGCAGGTTTGATGCATATGGAGTTCTGATAGTGGATAATCCCGATGAACAGCTTAAGGAAAGCAGGGGCGCAAGAAGATTCTTTACCGAGAATGGCATAACCTGGGCTTTTCTGTACAAGATGCAGTCAGTTCCATACGATGGTTTTATCGTTTTTTACTACACGAGCGATAATCATCCTAAGCTTACAGATCAGGACATAAATAATCTCACATACCTTTGCAGAATGATGGAAATAGCAATAAAAATTCGATAATACCGCGATTTTTCGGCATTTTTCGGTTGTTATGTACATGAAATAGTAGTAGAATAGGCTTTGTACAAAAAAATTTGTTTTTCGGAGGGAGAACCAAATGAATAAGACAGAACTAATTGATGCAATCGCTAAGGAAGCTGGTCTTTCCAAGAAAGATGCGACTGCAGCACTGAATGCTTTTACAGACACTGTCACAAAGGAGCTTAAGAAGAAGGGTAAGGTTCAGCTTGTTGGCTTTGGTACTTTTGAGACCACAAAGAGAGCAGCCAGAACAGGCAAGAATCCTCAGACAGGTGAGGAGATCAAGATTGCTGCTTCTGTAGCACCTAAGTTCAAGGCTGGTAAGGCACTCAAGGATCTTGTAAACAAGAAATAATAATTACCATACAAAAGGCTGTGCTTTTGGGCACAGCCTTTTTTGGGAAGAATAATATCATTGAAATATTCATAGAATTTTTATAAGATGTTAATTAAAGGTATATAATGATTTTTGAATTCAACTTTTTTTGCGTGTCATTACAACTGTGGGGATGGTTACAAATGACGTTTGATAAGAGCTTTGAGAACTTTGTTCAGATTCTGTCTGAAGAGGAAGTGACTCCTGAGATTGCGCCAAGTGCTCTGGCGGATATCTCCAAAGAGTTTACCCTTCGTTCTATCGTGAGCACGGTTTATTATAAGAAGAATTCTGATAAAGCGGGGGAACCGAGTACGGTTATTCCGCTTTTTGGTCCGGTTCCGGCAAATGAACACCCTCATTACAGATTCAGGAGCAAATTGTCCGGAGAGAAGAATGTTGTCTATGACATCTATCTCTTTGGTGAAAATAGATGGACTGACGAGGAATACAAAAATTTTTCCCTGATCCTTGATATTCTCTCTTTTCATATGGAGAGATTTGTCATGATAAATACTGTGAAGCAGAGTGCTATGACCCAGTATCTGACGGGGCTTCCAAATTCAGGAGGTTATATTGCCTTTGTTTCATCAAAGTTCCAGAGCGGAGAGATCATGAAATATGATGCGTTCTTTTTCAATCTCAAGAGCTTTGGACTTATAAGCAGAAGGTTTGGCGTCTCAGAGGGCGATGAGATCATGAAGCGTTATGCAGCCAAACTCAAACAGTTCTGTGACGAGGATGAGATTGTGGCTCATTTTGGCGGCGACAATTACACGGCACTTATCAAGAAGGAGAGAACAAAGAAGTTTTTGCGGTATATAGCAGAGGTTCCTGTATACGGTGAGAAAAACGGAAGACGCGATGAGATCGGTATTTCCTCTGTATGCGGCGTATATGCAATAGATGAATCCATGAAGACGCCTACTCAGGCTATTTCAAGAGCGGCCATGGCTCTTGGCTACGCCAAAAATGTGGCGAATAAGCCATATGTCTTTGTAAACAAGGCCATGAGCACCAGGATATACAGACAGAAGCAGATTGAAGACAGATATGAGGAGGCTCTTGCAAACGATGAATTCAGGATATATCTTCAGCCCAAGGTTGATACAGTCACAGGAAGGATAGTGGGAGCTGAGTCACTAGCGAGGTGGTTTTGCAACGGCATTGTACTGTACCCCACAGAATTTGTTCCGATTCTGGAACAGGAGGGAATGGTCGCTTCACTGGATCTGTATGTCCTCAAAAAGACCTGCGAGTTTATAAAGGAGTGGATTGACAAAGGGATTTCCCCGGTACAGGTTTCTGTCAATTTTTCAAGGAGAGATCTGACATATAAGGATCTTGCCGGTGAGATTACGAGGATTATAGATGGCTGCGGCATTGACCGAAGTTTTATTGAGATAGAAGTCACTGAAACAGCAAGTGAGGATGAGCGGATAATGATGACCAATTTCCTGTCAAAGCTCAAGGACGCCAATGTGTCAACAGCAATTGATGATTTTGGAACAGGTTATTCATCGCTCTCAACACTAAGGGATTTTCCTGTTTCAGTTATTAAAATAGACAGATCCTTCATCAACAACGAGGAGCTTAGCAGGAGCGATGAGATAGTACTTAAGAGTATTGTTACCATGGCAGGCGAGCTTGGTATAAATGTTGTAACCGAAGGAGTCGAGAGGCCTGATCAGACAGAGCTTCTCAAAAGTGTGGGCTGCAGAGTCGTACAGGGCTTTTTATATGACAATCCAATGCCCAAGGCTGACTTTGAAAAACGTCTGATAAAGGGTGTCTATGATGAATAAAAAATAACGCTGGCAATACTGTCAGCGTTATTTTTTAGCTTAATCTATTCGCTTTTTTCCCCAAAAGAAGAGTGCAACAGTTCCCGGTCCGGTGTGACTTCCTATGGTCGTTCCGATGGACACTATCTCTACCTTGCCCTTGAGATTGTGAAACTTCGATTCAATAAGGTCTCTTACCGCGCCGGCCTTGTCATAGCAGTCTGAGCAGGAAATATAACAGTCACCTGAATAATCAAGTCCGCCTTCTGCCAGCTCCTCCATTTTTGCAACCTGAGCCTTCATGACAGCACTAAAGCCCCGAATCTTGGAACGGACTATCAGCTTGCCCTGATAATCTACGTTCATAAGTGGACAAATATTAAGAACATTTCCGATTGCACCTGCAGCTTTTGAAACACGACCGCCTCTCACAAGATATTTGAGATCAGTAACAAAAAACCAGTGCTGACACTCCAGCCTGTGTGCGATTACCCACTCGTAAAGCTCATCGATACTCATTCCGCCGTCGCGAAGGTCAGCCAGCCTGTTCATAAGAAGTCCGTATCCGGCAGATGCCGCAAGAGAATCTACCACATACAGCTTCCTGTCCGGATATTTATCTCTGAGCTGGTCTCTGGCAATAGTAGCCGAGTTAAGTGTTCCGGAAATACCCGAGCTGAGAGTCAGATGAAGAACATCCTTACCCTGTTTGAGAAAGCTTTCAAAATAATCAACATACTCACCGACGCTGACCTGGGAAGTCCTGGTCACAGCTCCCTTCGCCATATCAGAGTAAAAATCCTTAAACGGATAAGAAATCCCCAGATCATCAGGATAGTCCTTGCCATCAACATTGAAGTGAAAGCATATATAACTTATATCTCTCTTCTTAAAATGTTCCGCCGTAAGATCAGCGGTGGAACAACAGCTAATAATATAATCCATTTATAATTCCTCCAACATTTTTGTCTTTATCAATTAATTCTACTTATAATAACACTATTTTTATCTAATGGGCAACATACAATATTTTGTGTGACATTGCAGCCATTTTTTATTATAATATCTTAGTAATTATGCGCAAAAAAGAAAATCTGTTTTTGCTGAACGGAGATACTATGAAAGACTACAGTTATCTTAAGATTCAAATAGCTGATGACAGCCATTTGCTTGTATCAGCTGATTCGAAGGCATATGGAATCATCAAAAGTGATGAGTATACATCCTTTGAAAACTATGTTGTTCCCGAGTACAGAGAGAATTTTCTGAAAAAGCTTGAGGAGGCCGACGACACCTGGTTTCCTGCAAGACTTATGTCAGATACCAATAATGTATTGTATTATATTCGAGCCGCCAGAAGCAAAGACAACAGCCTGATCACGATGATACTGGTCAGCATTGATGAGCTTCTTGAAAGTCACAATAAACTGTTCAGGACAGTTGCGACCTACAAGGCCCAGCTTGAGCTGTTTGATGATGTTTTCTTTGAGTACGATCCAGCTGAAGGCACTGTTAATGTGTATAATGCCGATCTGGCTCATTTTGATGCGGGTGTCTATTCGATAGAGGAGTTTGAAAGGCTTCTATGCCAGAATATCAGCGAAAGGAAGCAGGCACCGATAAAGACCTTTATAGGACAGATGAAGGCCAAGACAGGAAGGTTCAATGCCCGTGTAGAAGCCAATCTTGCAAGCGGTGATACTTCTGTCCGTGCCACTATCCTTGAGGGGGCATACATTTATTATTATGAAGGCAGTGAAGGTGTAATAGGTCATATTCATCTTGATAACAGCAGAGGAAGACACGTGGCTTCAAGCATTAAGCGTGATTCTCTTACCGGACTTGTTGACAAGGCTGATATAATGAGGATTGCACAGGAGAGAATAAATGAGAGGAGAATTGACAACACTACTCTTGCAATAATTGATATAGATTTTTTCAAGCTGGTCAATGATACCTATGGACATCAGGTTGGCGATGAAGTCATTAAAAAAGTGGCAGATATTATTTCTACTGAGGTCGGGAGCAAGGGAATTGCAGGAAGATTTGGAGGGGATGAGTTCCTCGTTATCCTGTACAATACCAGGGAAGAAGATGATATAAGGCGCCACTTAAGGAGTATAAAGAACATAGTCAGCGCATCCTTTGCGGACAGAGTGGTGAATGAGAATATGTCAATATCTGTATCCATTGGAGCTGCAACCTTCTCTAAGGATGCAGACAACTTTGAAGATCTTTTCACTCTTGCTGATCACTGCCTATATATAGCAAAGGAAAAGGGCAGGAACAGATACATTATCTATTGTCCTGAAAAGCATGGTCCATTCGAGGAGATAATGGATAAATCCATGTCTAAAATGCTGTTAAATGACAGAGGGAATCTTTCCTACGGGGATATTTTGCTGAAGATGTATGATGTAACCTTCCACGGAAGCGGGATGTCTCCAAAGGAGCTAATGGATGAATTTGTGGTCAGCTTTGGGTTGCAGCATATGGGACTGTTTGTGGGAAAACCCATCAGCTTCAGGTATTCGACAGGACCGAACAGGCTAAGGGATCACAGCTCATATGATCTGCTTGTCGGCATACTGAATTCTGATACCAAGCAAAGGATATTTGCCGGCGGAGACTTTATTGTGCTAAACAGAGTGGATACACTTCCGCCTCAGGCGGGCAGTATCAAAGAATTTTTGAAGGATGCAGGTATTTTTTCATATATAATGATCCGCTTTCATGATGCTGATGAACAGGAATGTATACTGACGATTACGAGCATTGGCAAATACACTCAATGGAATCAGCTTCACTTTAAGTACTACAGAGCTTTCGTGGATATTCTGGCGAAGTATTCACTTGGCAGCGCAGAGTGGTAATTTTTTTATTATCTGCAAAGATATTGAGGCTCTAAGCAGTACCTTAACATCTTATATATTATGAGTTGTCCGACAAAAGCTCGCAAGGCCGACTCCGGCTGTGCATATTGCACAAGCATCTGAGAGGCCCTGTGAGCTCGTCGGTACTTAGCGTGGTATTTTCGAGCTTAGTACCGCTACGAAGCGAAAGGAGCGAAAGCGTGCCCGAAGTGATTGTACAATATGCACAGCCGGGGTCGGACTGGTGAGCTTTTGTCGGGCAACTCATATTATTTTTGAGCGGTATACTGTATGCACACATATTTGCGGCATTTACAGTATTCGCATACGACCGGAAAAAGTCAGATATAAACTGGCATATATAGAGGAGGAGTAAAAGATGATAAACGAACAGCTTCAGAAGATCAGAGAAGAGGCTCTCAGACAGATTTCTGAGTCAGAGGGTCTTGAGCGGCTCAATGATATCAGAGTCAGTTTTCTGGGGAAAAAGGGTGAGCTGACAAGCATTCTCAAGAGTATGAAGGATGTTTCTCCGCAGGATCGTCCTAAGGTTGGTCAGATGGTCAACGAGACAAGGCAGGCAATCGAGCAGGTGCTTGATCAGACAAAGAAACAACTTGAATCGGCAGCTCGAGACGCAAAGCTGAGGGCTGAAGTGATCGATGTAACACTTCCGGCCAAAAAGAACAAGGTTGGTCATAATCACCCCAACACAATTGCCCTTGAAGAGGTAGAGAGGATATTTACCGGAATGGGCTATGAAGTTGTTGAGGGACCCGAGGTAGAAAAAGACTATTACAACTTTGAGGCTCTTAATATACCTGCTGATCACCCTGCAAAGGATGAGCAGGATACATTTTACATTAATGGAGATCTCCTTTTAAGGACACAGACTTCATCTACACAGGTTCATGAAATGGAAAAGGGAAGGATTCCGATCAAAATGATCGCACCCGGAAGAGTTTTCCGTGCAGATGAGGTAGATGCAACTCATTCGCCTTCCTTCCATCAGGTTGAGGGACTGGTTATCGATAAGGACATTACTTTTGCTGATCTTAAGGGAACTCTTGCCGAGTTTGCCAGACAGCTATTTGGTCCTGAGACAAAGACTAAGTTCAGACCTCATCACTTCCCGTTCACAGAGCCGTCTGCCGAGATGGATGTCAGCTGCTTCAAGTGCGGTGGCAAGGGCTGCAGATTCTGCAAGGGTGAGGGATGGATTGAGATTCTTGGATGCGGAATGGTACATCCCCACGTTCTGGAAATGAGTGGAATAGACCCCAACGAGTACACAGGCTTCGCATTTGGCGTTGGCCTTGAGAGAATTGCGCTTCTCAAGTACGAGATTGACGATATGAGACTTTTATATGAGAACGACGTTCGTTTTTTGAATCAGTTCTGATTTAAGGGGGCTTGGTACCGCTTTTGAGTCAGTGCGGTATCTTCATTCGAACGGAGTTGTTTAAATATAAAACAGTTTTTTAGAGGAGAACAGACTAAAAATGAATTCATCAAAATCATGGATTAAAGCATATGTACCTGAATTATCATGCACCGATCAGGAGTTTTTCGATGCAATGACACTTTCCGGAACCAAGACAGAAGGCTATACACAGCTTGACAAAAATCTGGACAGGATTGTTGTTGGGCAGATAAAAGAAATTGCGCCTCATCCCGATGCGGATAAGCTTGTTATATGTCAGGTTGATATCGGCACTGAGACAATACAGATTGTAACAGGTGCAAACAACATGAAAGAGGGGGATAAGGTTCCTGTAGTTCTTGATGGCGGCAAAGTTGCCGGCGGACATGACGGAGGACCGCTTCCGGAGGATGGTATCAAAATTAAGGCGGGTAAGCTCCGCGGAGTACCATCTGCAGGAATGATGTGCTCAATTGAAGAGCTGGGTTCGACAAAAGATTATTATCCGGATGCTCCGGAGGAGGGATTATATATACTCCCTGCTGATACAGAGGTTGGAGCAGATGCAGTTGAAGTACTTGGGCTTCATGATACGGTATTTGAATTTGAGGTTACATCAAACCGTGTTGACTGCTACAGCATTCTAGGCATTGCCAGAGAAGCATCAGCTACCTTCAGACTTCCCTTTGAAGCACCAAAGGTTGTTGTAAAGGAAGAAGCAGATGGAAATGCTGCTGATATGATAGAGGTGGAAATAAAGGACACAGACCTCTGTTCCAATTACTGTGCAAGAGTTGCAAAGGATATTAAAATAGCACCTTCGCCTGAGTGGATGCAGAGAAGGCTTTCAAGTGTCGGAATAAGACCAATAAACAACCTGGTTGACATCACAAATTATGTCATGATGGAATACGGTCAGCCAATGCACGCCTATGACATGTCCACTATCGCAGGAAACAGGATTGTTGTTAAAAGAGCTTCTGACGGTGACACCTTTATAACACTTGACGGACAGGAGAGAAAGCTGGACAGCGAGGTTCTCATGATCTGTGACGGTGAGAAGGAGGTTGGTATCGCCGGAATAATGGGAGGTGAGAACTCAATGATCACTGACAGCGTTGATACGGTTCTCTTCGAGGCAGCAACCTTCAACGGTCCCAATATCAGAAAGTCTGCAAAGAGAGTGGGACTCAGAACAGATGCATCCGGTCTTTTTGAGAAGGGCCTTGATCCTGCGAATGCTCTGGATGCCATAAACCGCGCATGCCAGCTTGTTGAAGAGCTCGGATGCGGCAAGGTTGTACCGGGCGTTGTACAGGTTGGCCTTCCGATAAAAACTCTCAAGAGATTCAGCCTTGAAGCAGACAGGATAAACAAGCTCCTCGGAACAGATATCTCTAAGGATGAGATGGTAGAGATACTGAAAAGAGAGGAAGTCGGATATGATGAAAAAGCCGATGAGGTCATCATTCCTTCCTTCAGGCAGGATCTTAACCAGATGTGTGACATTGCGGAGGAGGTCGCAAGATTCTCGGGATATGACAAGATTCCTACAACTCTCCCCAAGAACAGTGCTACAACAGGTGGTATTTCCTTCAAGATGAGAGTTGAAAAGAAGGCAAGGGAGATAGCACAGTTCTGTGGATTCTCCCAGGGTTATACATATTCTTTCGAGAGCCCGAAGGTGTTTGACAAGCTCCTGCTTCCACAGGATGCGCCTGAGAGAGCAGCAATAAAGATATCAAATCCTCTCGGAGAAGATTTCTCAATAATGAGGACAATCTCCTTAAACGGAATGCTTACGAGTCTTGCAACCAACTATAACAGGAGGAACAAGGATGTTCGTCTCTATGAGATGGGCAATATATACATTCCAAAGAGCCTGCCGCTTGTTGAGCTTCCTGACGAGAGAATGCAGTTTACTCTCGGTTTCTATGGCGAAGGAGACTTCTTTACAATGAAGGGAGCTGTAGAGGAATTTCTTGACAGCGTCAACATGCTGGATAAGATTTCTTACGACCCCAAAGCGGGAAAGACCTTCCTTCATCCGGGAAGACAGGCAGCAATTGTTTACGGTGATACCGTGATCGGTTATCTTGGTGAGGTTCATCCTGCTGTCTGCGACAATTATGATATTGGAACAAGAGTATACATAGCAGTTCTGGATATGCCATATGTTGTTGAGAATGCATCCTTTGATACCATCTACACAGGCATTGCAAAGTTCCCTGCAGTGACTAGAGATATATCAATGGTTGTACCAAAGGAAGTTCTTGCGGGTGATATCGAGAAGATGATCAGGCAGAGGGCAGGCAGGAAGCTGGAGAGCCTTGAGCTGTTCGACATCTACGAAGGAGCCCAGATCAAACCCGGCTTTAAGTCTATGGCATACTCACTCACCTTCAGGGACAAAGAAAAGACAATGGAGGATGAGGAGATAAATGCAGCGATGAAGAAGATATTAAATGGGCTTCAGTCCATGAATATTGAGCTTCGTTCTTAAATACCTGATCATAAAAAAGAGTAGAAAGGAAAATTAAATGTACAGAAAAAACGCATGGACTACATATAATGATGAACAGCTTAAAGAGGTAGAGGCGTTTGCTGAGGATTACAAGGCCTTTCTTGACAATTCCAAGACTGAACGTGAGGCAATTGATACTATAGTCAATGAGATTGAAAACGCCGGTTACAGGGAACTTAATACCTTGATCGGAGGAGATAAAAAGCTTGGGAAAGGTGACAAGGTTTATTCTGTCTGGATGAACAAGTCCATTATCATCTTTAAGCTTGGTTCAGACCCTATCGAGGCAGGGCTCAACATTCTTGGAGCACACATTGATTCGCCAAGGCTTGATGTTAAGCAGAATCCGCTCTATGAGGACGGCGGCATTGCTTATCTTGACACCCATTACTATGGGGGTGTCAAGAAGTATCAATATGTAACGCTGCCTCTTGCAATCCACGGAGTGGTTGTAAGGAAAGATGGAACGACCGTCCAGTTAAATGTCGGCGAGGATGAAGATGATCCTGTATTTTTCATATCGGATCTTTTGATCCACCTTGCCCAGGAGCAGCTTGCCAAGAAAGCTTCAAATGTTATTGAGGGTGAAGCTCTCGATCTTATCGTAGGAAACAGACCATTTGTAATTGAGAGTGATGAAAAAGAGAAGGCTGAGAAAAAATCAAAGCTCTCAGAAGGCGAAAAGTACGCTATTGCTTCTGAAAAGGAAGAGAAGAAGGAAAGCGGAAAGGTTTCCGGAGCAGTTAAGCGCGGAATAATGGCTATCCTGAAGGATCTCTATGGAATCGAGGAAGAGGACTTTATTTCAGCAGAGCTTGAGATCGTACCAGCAGGAAAAGCAAGGGATGCAGGCTTTGACAGATCAATGATACTCGGCTACGGCCATGACGACAGAGTATGTGCTTATCCCTCTATGAGAGCAATTATCGAAGCCGGTGACCTAAAGAGAACTGCATGCTGCATCCTTGTAGATAAAGAGGAGATAGGGAGCGTCGGTGCAACCGGAATGCAGTCAAGATTTTTTGAAAATGCCGTAGCAGAGCTTATGAATCTGACCAACGAGGGCTTCAACGAGCTCTCTCTCAGAAGATGCCTTGCAAATTCCTGCATGCTTTCATCAGATGTAAGTGCTGCTTTTGACCCAACCTACGCAAGCAGCTTTGAGAAAAAGAATGCAGCCTTCTTAGGCGGCGGACTTGTGTTTAACAAATTTACGGGAAGCAGGGGAAAGAGCGGCTCTAATGATGCTAATGCAGAATATATAGCAGAGATCAGAAAGGCCTTTGATGAGGACGGTATAGTATATCACACAGCAGAGCTGGGTAAGGTAGATGTAGGAGGAGGCGGAACAATCGCCTACATACTTGCTCTTTATGGAATGAATGTCATTGACAGCGGTGTTGCTGTTCTCAATATGCATGCACCATGGGAAGTAGTAAGCAAGGCTGACGTGTATGAAGCAAAGCGCGGGTATGTCTCATTCCTGCAGAAGATGGATTTTAGAAATGAATAATAGCGAGTTGGGGCTTAGCACATCAGATTATTATTTTGATCTGCCAAAGGAGCTTATAGCCCAGGATCCTCTTATGAAGCGGGATGAATGCAGACTGCTTCTTGTGGATAAAAACACCGGAGAAACAAGACATCAGAGGTTTGACGATATAATTGATTACCTTGATCCGGGGGACTGCCTTGTACTCAACAACACAAAGGTTATTCCCGCAAGACTTCTGGGTGAGAAGGAGGGAACAGGTGCGGCAGTTGAGATCCTGCTTCTGAAGAGAAAGGAAAGTGACGTCTGGGAGACTTTAGTAAAGCCCGGTAAGAAGCTTCGCAAGGGAGCAAGAGTATCCTTTGGAGGAGGAATACTTACAGCTGAGATAATAGATATTCTTGATGACGGCAACAGACTTGTAAGGTTTTTTTACGATGGTATATGGGAGGAGGTACTCGACAGGCTTGGTGAGATGCCTTTGCCTCCCTATATAACACACAAGCTGCAGGACAAGGAAATGTATCAGACTGTTTACGCCAAATATGAGGGATCGGCAGCTGCACCAACCGCCGGACTTCATTTTACAAATGAGCTTCTTCAGAGGATAAAGGAGAAGGGCATTGAACTGGCATTTGTAACCCTTCATGTTGGTCTTGGAACCTTCAGGCCTGTCAAGGTCACAAATGTTAAAGAGCATCACATGCACTCTGAGTGGTATCAGGTCACAAAGGAGGCTGCCGATAAAATAAACAGTGCAAAGCAGAGCGGACACAGAATAATATGTGTCGGAACTACCAGCTGCAGAACCATTGAGAGCGCCGCAGACGAGAACGGTATGCTTAAGGAGTGCAGCGATGACACATCAATATTCATTTACCCCGGTTACAGCTTTAAGGTGACAGACTGCCTTATCACCAACTTTCACCTTCCTGAATCCACGCTGGTCATGCTGGTATCGGCTCTTGCAGGAAGAGAACATGTGCTTGCCGCCTATGAGGAAGCCATCAAAGAGAGGTACAGATTTTTCTCCTTTGGTGATGCATGCTTTTTCTGTGACTTATCGAAATATAGTCAGTAATATGTTATGAGCTTTTGTCGGGCAACATATGTTATGAGCTGCCCGGCAAAATCTCGCCAGTCCGGCCCCTGCTGTGCATATTGTAACATTGTGCAATAACTTCGGGCAGCTGAAGCTATTATTATAGTGACAAATATAACGAACTAAAGTATTATGAAATTGGTAGTTTAAAGAAAATATGAAAACAGTAGAACGTCCTTAGGGATCAAAGACATCAGGACTACTCAAATAAATGTAGCCCTTCTCATGTCGACTTACCGCAAGCGGTACCCATTAGGACCAAACTTGGGGGTATGATATGGAAGATAAGAGAAAACACAAAAGACTGGAGCTCTCAGGAGAAATACTTCTTAAGCAGCTTGGAGGATCAGGTGACACCGAGTCGGCTCAGATTGATGTTACCGATTGCTCAAGAGATGGTATAGGTTTCTCTACAACTGCCCAGCTCACGATTGGAGACAATTATGAGGCTAATTTAAGAATTTGGACAAAAGAGGTTCTTCATGTATTCATCCAGATAGTAAGGGCAGCCAAAAAAGAAGATACATTCCATTACGGCGGAATTTTCATAGGAATGCCTGAGGGCGACAAGGTGAGAATAGAAGTGTACGAGACTGTAAAGGATCAGCTTCACGAGTGATTGAATGAGTCGCCCGACAAAAGCTCACCAGTCCGGCCCCGACTGTGCATATTGTACAATCACTTCGGGCACGCTTTCGCTCCTTTCGCTTCGTAGCGGTACTAAGCTCGAAAATACCTCGCTAAGTACCGACGAGCTCATAGGGCCTCTCAGCTGCTTGTGCAATATGCACA
>JAILJR010000133.1 GCA_024694565.1 Butyrivibrio sp.
GCAATCGATGTTACGCAGCTGCTTCAGGAGCATAACACCTTCAATATAGCTCTTTTTCACGGCTTTTTTGACAGAGGCAACGGTTATCCTGAAACTGCAAGCAGATGGGGCAAAGAGACAGCGCTAAAGGGTGAGATCGTGCTTCTTTACAAGGACGGGACGAAGGATATCATCCCAACAGATGATGAGTTCTTAGTATACACAAATAGCCGCTATCGATTTGCTGATATCTATCAGGGCGAAGTGATTGACGACAGGTATGAGACGTCAGATGAAGAGAAGGTTCTGGTGGACAATGTAGATGAATCGTTTTTGGCACTACCTTTTTTACCAAAGGAAAATGAGTCTGTAAAGGCGGTTGAGGTAAGAGACTATGTCAGTGTTTCCGAGCCGGTAAAGGGGCACTTCGTCTACGACTTTGGGCAGAACTTTGCTGGGACTGTGACTTTTGATCCGGCAGAGCTTAGAAAAAGCGGCCTTAAGGAAGGCAGTGTTGTAACCTTCAGATACGGTGAACTTATCAACTCGGAGCTGATGGCTAACGCTGATGGTCCGGTTGGGACTGTATGGACAGCGAATCTTTTTACCGCAAGGGCCACGGATCGTTATGTCGTGGGAAAAGAAGCAGAGGCTGCGGGAAACGGTGACGATAGCGTAACCTTTGCACACACTTACCACGGATTCAGATATGTTGAGGTAACAGGCCTTGATAAGGCACTTTCAAATGATTGTTTTAAAGCATTGGTGCTCTCGTCAGGGATGGATGAAACCGGGGAATTCAGCTGCTCTTCCGATATTATAAACAGGCTCTACAGCAATTCCAGGTACAGCACAAGGAGCAACTTTATTGATGTACCGACTGACTGCTCTCAGAGAGATGAGCGACTTGGCTGGGCAGGAGATGCTCAGGCGGTATCTCTTTTTGCAGTCTATCAGTACGATGCTGAGAATTTTTATAAGAACTATCTGAGGGCTATGCGCAGTGAGCAGTCTGAGGATGGCTGCTTTATGGATGTGGCGCCTTTTAATACAAGGTTTGGAGGCCACAGCTGCTGGGGAGACGCTCCGGTGGTGATAGCCTGGAACCTCTATCTTCAGTACGGTAATAAAAAGGTCCTTGAGGACAATTATGATTCTCTCTGCAAATGGATCGATTATCTTGTAAATACCTCCGATGACTATCTCATGACTTCAGGTGGTTATGCGGACCATCTCTCGGGGCAGGACACAATAGAGACTCTGACTGATACAGCCTGGTGTGCCCATTCTGCAAGGCTTGTGAGCAAGATGGGCAAGGCTTTGGGAAAAGAAGAGGATGCGGAAAAATATGCCAAGGTCGCAGATTCTTTTACCGAAAAGTGGCAGCAGACATATATAAGACAGGACTGGTCTGTTGGAGCAGGGATACTGGCAGACGGCGCAGAGTCAGAGACGGCGTACTCACTTGGAATCGCCTTTGATCTTTTCCCTGAAGAGATAATGGATGGTGCAAAGGAAAGGCTTAAACTCCTTACTGAGTACGGAGGATTCCTTTTTTACCCGGGATACTCGGGAATGCCCTATTACCTTCCTTCTCTGGCTGAGGGTGGATATGCGGACATTGCCGTAAAGGTTCTTGAAAATACCCAGATGGGAGGAATTGCTTTTCCTCTTTCAATGGGACTTACAACAAATCCTGAGGAACTAAATGCCTTTAAATATACGGATGAAGCGGGCAATAGCTACGAAGACGGCAGATACAGAGTCAGCGGATCTCTTAACCACGCGGCTTATTCTTCGGTGTGCAGCTTTCTTTTTACAGATATTCTGGGAATAAAACCGGATGAGAAACAGCCCGGATTTGAGCATTTCTTTATTGAACCTGCAGTAAATTCAGGCCTTGAATATGCAAGCGGAAGCTACAGATCAGGGTACGGGACAATACGGGTCAGCTGGAATGCGGCTGAGAAAAAGATTGAAGGAGAAATACCGGAAGGTACGACATGCACAGTAATCCTGCCCGGAGGCAGAAGTGAAGAACTTGAAGCGGGTATTTTTGTTGCGAGTTGGTAATAACTCATTGATGGCAGCAGATATCTGATCTGCCGGACTATACAGTACAATCTTGGCTGCCTGACATGCGCAGCGGAACGGAGACTAAGATGAAGAGCATTTTGGATTATGAAACAGTGGCACTGGTGGATGAGGATGATGC
>JAILJR010000203.1 GCA_024694565.1 Butyrivibrio sp.
CCCAGTGCCTTGGCTGCCTCCATTGTAGGAACCGTGCTCCTGATAATCTCACACCCGGCCTCCTCAAGCCTCTTTATCTGAGCCACCGTCCCCTCAACATCCTCCGTCCTCGTATTAGTCATAGACTGAATCAGAATCGGATTACCGCCGCCAATCACCCTGTCACCAATATGAACAACCCTCGTATTATCTCGATATGCCATTTTTCACTCCTCATCACCTCGTAAATTTTGTAATATCGTTCACAAGTACAAACACCATCAAGCCCAGAAGAGCTAATGTCCCAACCATGTGTACCAGTCCTTCTTTCTCGGCCGGAACCGGCTTCCCCGTGATAACCTCGATAAACATAAATATGAGCCTGCCCCCGTCGAGTCCCGGGATCGGCAGAAGATTCATCACTCCCAGGTTGACCGACAGAAGTATTGCAAGTGACATCATGGTCAGAACAACCGATGATAAACCATATGGCTTAACCTCTTCGTAGGTATCATCCACAATCTTGACCATTCCAACAGGCCCTGACAGATCATCCTTGTTCATTTTGCCTTTTATAAGAAGAGCCAGACTCCTGTATGTGACCTTGAAGCAGTATCTCACCTCATACCATGCATATTTAAGAGCTTCAGCCCCCTTTATCTCTCCGTACTCACCCAGATATACTCCCATGTAGTAGCGCTTGTCTTCCTCAGAGTACCTGGGGATGAGAGTTGTTTCATGCCTTACTCCGTCCCTCTCGTAGACAATATCCATAGGGCTTCCCTCTGCAAACTGAGAGATCATGGACACTTCGCTAGCCATGTAGACGTTCTCTCCGTCTATGCTGATGACCATATCACCGGGCTTAAGTCCCGCCTCCACAGCCGCGGAATTATCCGTCATTTTGTTTATTACGGGAAAATCCCAGGCTGAGCAGCTCACCATTATGACAGCCATCAGATATGCGATTATGAAATTGGCCATGGGACCTGCAAAGCTGGTTGCTATCCTTCTCCAGACCGGCGCCTTTCTGAAGGAATTCTCGTCATCAATCGATTTACCCTCTGCAACCTCCTCAAGGTTTTCGAACACGCAGGCTCCACCCATGGGTATGAGCTTCAGACTGTACCTGGTTCCGTCCTTTGTCTTTTCCCAGATGGTAGGCCCCATCCCGACAAAAAACTCATAGACCTTAATTCCACCTGCCTTGGCAATGAGCAGATGCCCCAGTTCATGTGAGGTTACCAAAACCCCAAAAATAATTAAAAATATAATTACACTTACTAACATTACTTACCACTACCCCTTAAATACAATACTTTTCAGATAAAAATCTGTAGGTCTCATCCTCCGCTGAAAGAATGGCTTCAACATCCGGATTGTCCACGCGGACATGATGTTCCATCGCTTCCTCTATCATATCGTAGATTTCGAGATACCTGATATCTCCCTTTAAAAATCTCTTTACCGCCATCTCATTGGCAGCGTTGAAGACTGTCGGCATGCTCCCGCCTTCCCTCGCTGAGTCAAAAGCCAGCTTAAGTCCCCTGAAGGTATCCGTGTCCGGCTTTTCAAAGGTCAGGGAGTGAAGCTCAAACAGGTCAAGTCTCTTTTCAGCCATAGGCCTTCTGTCCGGGTAAAAGAGTGCGTACTGGATGGGAAGCTTCATATCCGGAACGCCGAGCTGGGCGATCACTGCACCATCCACAAACTGTACTGCGCTGTGTACTATGCTCTGGGGATGAACAACAACCTGTATGTCATCCAGACCAACGTCAAAGAGCCATCTTGCCTCCATCACTTCAAGCCCCTTATTTACAAGGGATGAAGAATCTATCGTCACCTTCGGCCCCATATCCCAGTTTGGATGCTTTAATGCATCGGCAGCCGTCATGTTCTCCAGCTCTTTTCTGGTCTTACCCCGGAAGGGGCCGCCGCTTGCAGTCAGAAGTATTTTCTCAACCTTGTCCCTTGGCTCTCCGTTCAGCGACTGGAAGATTGCACTGTGCTCGGAATCGACAGGAAGGATGCTGACTTTTTTCTCCCTCGCAAGAGGCATTATGATATGCCCCGCACACACGAGTGTCTCCTTATTTGCCAAAGCAATGTCCTTACCTGCCTCGATCGCTCTTATGGTAGGCTGGATCCCTATCATCCCGACCACTGCCGTGAGAACGGTATCCGCCTCCGGAACAGCTACAATCTCCAACAGGCCTTCCATACCGGAAAGCACCTTTATGCCGGTATCCGAAATTTTCTCCTGCAGGTCCCTGGCCGCCGCCTCCTCATACATGCAGACATATTCAGGCTTAAACTCACGAACCTGTTTCTCTACATCAGCAACTCTGCTGTTTGCTGCAAGTCCTACCACCTTGAGTTCACTACTGTTATTCCTTACCACATCGAGTGTCTGTGTCCCAATCGATCCGGTAGATCCAAGTAAAACTATTTTTCGCATCTGATCTCCTCAAATCTTTTAATATGCCCAAGTCGCCTTATGCGCAATTCCCGGACATGTATATTATAACCGTCTTTCTACAGATTTCCTCCGAGCCTCCAGACTGAAACCTTCTCTATCCCGCAGTTCTGGGCCGTCTCCATCCACAGCTTTAAAGTCTCCTGATCGGCATACCATATCTCGTGGCCAAGACCGCCTTCATCGGTATAAGTAAAATACATATCCCCGCTGGATGAATCCCTCGAGGGCGTGATCTTATTTTCATCCAGTATCTGTGTTATACTGCTGAGATTGATCTGCTTTACAGCTCCGTCACTTGCAAAATCAAATCCACCATTGGCAAAGGCCAGATCGATCTCACCCGAAAGAAGCTTCATTTTGTCTGCCATTTCCTTAATAAAATCTATGTCAGCCTTCGGTCCCGGTTCAGTCCCGAATCCATAAAGATTATAGCACATCATAACATACTCGGGGTAAGATGGCCAATCATAACTTGATACCGGAGCCGAGGGCTCAAATACAATCCGCAGCGGCAGGCCTGCTGCCTCAGCCTCCTCCGAAATGATCTGCGCAAAGCTGTTAAAATGCTTCCACAGCTCCATGTCCTTTTTTATTGCCTCGTAGTCAATCTCAATTCCATCGCAGCCAAGGCTTTGTGTGAGCCTGATGCAGTCCTTTGCATGCTGTCTTCCCTTCTCCTCATCTCCAAGGAGGGAATACAAAAGACCTGTATCCTTTAAGGAAGATCCCTTATCAAGCAGCTTATCGTTGACAAAGGTCAGGTAGGTCTTCTTTCTCGAAAGCTGTCCTTTCTCCTTAAGTCGTGAATATGCCCTGCTGATATCATCAGGGATAAACGGAGCATTGTTTTTATCATAATAAGCCGCAAAAAAACAGACTTTGTCGCATCCCTCTCCAATTGTCGAAAGCTCCTCATCGGCAGTCTCATTATCCCAGTAGGGATACCACACCGCAGCCTCCAGCGCCCCGGCGTCCAATGGCCGATACACCGGTTCTTCAGAACTCTCCGCTGTCGCCTCTTCGGTTTCCAATTCCTGACCACCCGCAGTTGACTCAGAAACTGTACTTAAAACAACCGTTCCATTCCCCGAAGCTTCACCATCTCCCGAAACTGTTTTATTCCCGGCCCCTTCCGTATCCGCTGCTGACCTGTACTCACTCTCCTTAATAACCCTCGTCTCCTGAGCACCAGCCGTCTCATCGCTCCCGCAAGCTGTACAAACAAACATTGACACCAAAAAGAAAACACCGATCATTCTTCTTTTTAACAGCATACAATACTCCCACGCTTTTCGATAATGAAAAATAATAGCTTTACTATTTGTCCAACAGGAATGCAATTCATTTGCGGCGGCCTGGCCGGCAGCTGAATTGCCCCCATTATTTGAAAACTAAATGTTCTTTATGAACCAGTTGACAACCGCGTCAAAAATATTTTTGGCAGCCTGCAGCCACTTCTCTAATCCCTGTAATCTGTAGCTGTATACAATTTCTCCTGTATCCAGATTCTTTATCTCCAGCCTCTCAAACACTGCATCATATACGTCATCCGCAATGTTTCTCTGGCTGTAGCCGTACTCTCCGAAGGCTCCCTCGAGATAGACTCCGCCTGCCTTTGAAGCTTCCAGCCTGTAATTGTCCCAGACAGTCTTTCCATCTATTCTAACAGTTATCCTGTTATCCCATAAATCTATTTCCAGCTTTCTGTTCCCCATCTCGTTTATCTTAAGTCCCGGCCTGTATTCATCAGCTCCGTCCTCAACCGATAAAGCCGGTGTATTTAAAACATCATTCGCCATTCCCGTGTACTCCACTGACTGACGGTGACTGACTGCATACCTGGCAAGAGCCTTGTACTCCCCTGCCAGTGAATCTCTCTTGTCTTCATCAACCGATATTCTTGGAGTTTCATCAAACTCATACAGGTCCACTTCCTCCAGAACATTTCCATCCTGTACCAGAGATAATACATTATTCATAAGTCTCAATTCTATACAGTGTGTCCGGTCCTCATCCGAGCGAAGAAAGACTGACTGACTTCCCACCTTGTTCCCCTTAAGCACGGTACTCAGTGAGATATTTCGCGGCACAGCCACACCCAGCTTAAGCCTGCCACTGTCCTCAGGCAGTGATGTCAGAGCTATGCGCTCAGCCTTTTTATCATACTCAACTGCTCCCTTTTGCAGCTCCCACTTCTCCTTTTGCGTCGCGTCACCTACAATGAATTTTAAATCGTCCCTGTCTTCTTCCGGAAGATCGTCCCAGATACGCATGAGCAGATGGTTCGTGTACCAGTTTGGCTGCGGCTGCATCCTCGTCAGGTCATAAATACTGCTCTGCCTGGTGTTTAATGAATATCCTTCCCTGTTGAAATTCATGGTAAAGATACCGGTGATGGCCTCCTCATTGACTGCACTCACCTTTTCATTTTCCCCAAACCTTCCGGTATTGGCATGAAGAAGCACATAGGCAGTCGGAACCTTCTCCATTCCCTCCGTGTACGCATCCTGAAGCAGCTGATAATCTCCCGAAATCCTGGACTTCATCTGTGAATAGGTCTCCATGGGGATGTCATTGGCATCCCTTATGTAGTCCATCAGATAGTGGTTGTAATCTCTTCCAAGGTACCTTGCCATTGCTGAATACTCTGTGCTCTCAAGTTCACCGATATACCTGTTGTAGCGGTCAAAGACATTTATGAAGCTCAGCCTGTACCCGTTACTTCCAAGCTCCCAGAAGCCGGTCTTTTCCAGCTTCAGAAGATCCTCCGGCATCAGGAAAAATGAATCTATCACCTTGAACTTCTCGGCATAGGTGAACATCGTGCCCTTATAATTGTAGTCCTCCATCTTATTCTGGGCAAAGATGGACGTATCCTGCCTTCCGTCCTCAAACATCAGAAACAGCGCCCTGTCAGGAAGAGGCTTTCCTTCATTATAATATTCCTCGATATCCCTCTGGGTTATGGTGACATAGCCGTTGTCATGAAGAGCCTTAAGATGTCCGTTTAACTTTTTCTCCGAGATCCTTGACGAAGTGCTGTCTCTGTCAACTCCAAGATATGACAGCGCTACAAAGCCGTGATCCTCACCGGATACGACACTTTTATCATTCCTGTCAAACGGTCTGTACTCAGTAAATGTAAAGAGTGCTCTGGCAGCGACTGAAAATGCCCAGATAAGTACAATCAGCTGAAGGATTGAACGTATTATCTTAATTACATCTTTTTTAGTCTCAATCTTATACATTTATCACGCCTGTATTCAAAAATCCTTAGTCAGATCAGTTACACTTCTTTTTTACATTTTTTATGAATCGGCAGTACGAAGCTATTTTGCCTTCGATCCATCATTTAATGTTTATCAGTATTTTACTTATCAGCGCCATGCTTTTTCGCCTTCTTCTGAGCTCTGTGTTTTTTCTTTTCCTCTTTTTCTTTTGCCGCCTTGACATCACTTGGCGTCATTCTGGTTCCCCAGGTGGATTTCCAGAAGGTAAACCAGGCAATCGGCATCTGCCACAGAAGGACCAGCTCGTAGTAGAGGCAGAACAGCATGCCATACAGCCATGTAGAGCTTCTGCGCAGAAGAAGCTGTGCCATACTCATCAGCATCGACATGAGAAGCAGTCCCAGAATAAAAGCAGTCGGGAATATGTGCTGTTTAAACGGCACATAGATGAGGTTATAGGAAACCACAATAGGTGCAGCTATCGGAACTACAAGTCCCATGTAAAAAGAGACAGCCGCAAAGGGCTCTTTTTTCCACATAAAGCTCCCCGCAATGAGAGATTCACGAAGCCATGATCTCTTCCATCTCATCTGCTGCTTTAAGAAAACGCTGTGCTTGTTGGGAACGATCGTCGAGCACACGGCTGTATCCTGATAGGATGTCCTGTGCTGTCGAAGGATGAAATTCGTCATGGCCCTGTCATCACCAAAGGTTGCCTTCTGACCGAGAAAGCGCTGGTTCAGCCAGGCATCCTTTTTTTCGAGAATGATCTTCTTGCGGTAACAGGCAAGAGGCCCCGAAAGGCAGGAAACAGCGTCGAATACTGCTTCTGCCGCCTTCATCACGCGGAAGGCGATGTAGTATCTCACAGCCTGCATCTTGGTGAGGGCGTTTGTGTAGGTATTGGCAACATCGGTCCTTCCCGATACTCCGTACATCTTGGGATCCTTGAAGGGCTGAACAATATTTATTATGGCAAAGGGATCAAGAAAGCTGTCCGAATCAACAAAGACCACAAGGTCGTGCTTTGCCTTCTCGGCACCAACGACCAGGGCATCTCTCTTGCCGGCGTTCTTTGGCTGGACTATGTAGGAGAGGCGGTCCTCCACCTCGTACCTCTCATAGGCCTCCTGCTTTAGCTGGTCTATGATCTCTTTAATTTTTTCGACAGAGCGGTCTGTTGAGCAGTCATCGATGACTATCACTTCAAGCTTGTCCACGGGATATTCCTGGTTCATGCAGCTTATTATCGTCCTCTGTATCCACTCCTCCTCATTAAAGCACGGTATGAGGATAGTCACGCCCGGCGTGTAATCCGGATCGACCTTGACGGGTCTGTAAAAGGCTCCAAAGATATATCTGCTCAGAAGAAAGATTGCTGTAACGATACTGTACAGATAAAGGAGCTTGTTGAATTTGAAGTATATGATACTCTCCGCCCTCATCAGCATGATACAGGCTATGATGAATGCAAGCAGCGTAACGGCGGCAGTGAACATATATCTGTCCTTGTTGGCTGCCGCATAGTTGTGAAGAGGTCTGGTAAAAGAGATACCTGTAAGATGCCTGCCATCCTCCGTGACGAAACGCCTTACGACATTTATCTTCTGGCGTACCCGCATCTCATAACCCTCGGGCATGCTTCCCGGTGTCACGCGGAAGCTGGCCTTCAGCATAGTGACATTCTCAAGAGCACTGAAGTCCTCCCCGCTCATCTCCACGAGCATTCCGGTGTTGGAAATATCCACGGCCCTGCAGATACATTTTCTCTTCACATCACCCTTGGCAAAAGTCCTGAGGCTGACATCAAAGCCTGTGATATATCTGATACCTGACGTCTTTTCGGTGATATAATCCTCGTAGCTCTTTATCCTGCTGGTATCATATCCCCTTCGTTCACCTGTCCCCCTCTCCTTCGTCTTGTCGGGGACGTGGCTGAGCATTCGCCTGTCCTTTTTCTCCACAATGAGGACATCTTCTGTATTCTTTTTTCTCTTCCTAAACTTATCAAGAAACCCCATCAGAGTCCTCCGGACCTCACCTTAAAAAGTCATCTAGCCTTGCTATTGTAAATCCTGCTGCCTGCCACTCCGGTATCATTATGTCAAGCGCTTCTGCCGTGTATTGTGCATTTGACGACATATGCATGACAAGTACGGAGCCGTCACTTACTGTTTCCATACCGTACCACTGAGAAACTCCATTTCGAAGCTTACCTGCAAGCTCATCAACACTTCCGGCCTCATAGTCGTGCGAGCTGAAATTTCCACATACTATATAGCTGTATCCAACATCAAAAAGCTGGTACATGCTTATCCGGCTTACAGCCAGCGTAGGCGGTCTGTAAATTGTTGACACCGAAGGCTTTCCATCGATGTTCACATCGCCGCAGTACTTATACAGTGTTGCGTAGCTCTTAACAATGTCCTTCCTGAAAGCGGCAGCCTCTTCATCAGTGAGGGAATCAAAATGGTAATTTCCCTCTTCATCCTGAGATTCATGCCAGCCCACAAAGTGGGAATCGGAATGTGATCCGATCATATGGCCGGATACTGCAATGGCGCGCAGCAGGTTCGGGTTAGCGCTCACATTATTTGTTCTGACAAAGAAATTTCCCTTGACCTGATATTTATCCAGAACATACAGAAGCTCATTTATGTCCTTTTCCAATCCCCAGTCGTCAAAGGTCAAAAACAGCACTTTTCCGGCTTTTACCTTGCCTGTGGTGTCAAATTTTTTCATATCAGCTTCTGTGAACCCGGGAATCACTGTAGTATCTGGATTACCGATATATCTTGAAACCATGTATGCGTTCTGCTCTTGGGCACTGCTCATACTTCCAAGGATGAGGTTTGAATCACTTACGTTCCCTGCAGCACGCCTTACACTGTATCTTTGAGGTGAACGAAGGAGCGAGCTGTATGTCTTTACCTTATAGGAGGTTGAGCTCTGGAGCTGACCATATACGTCCGTATAGGTCAGACTCTTTATCTTTCCGGATATGTATTTTGTCAGAAGCCTGCCGCAGAGTGTCTCTGCATTATCCTCCGTCAGTTCCTTGTCGGCATTAAAATAATTGATGTTAAAATATGCAACGGTTCCTCTGTGCGCATTGATCTTTGAACTGAGTGAGGAATAAAACCTGACATCCTCTGCGTCCACATACTTTGACTGGACAAGAGAATATTCATAGCCTGCAAGATTACATCCGCAGGCAGAAACCGCCTCCATAGTTTCCTCCCTGATATCACCGTAGGGCTGAAATACAAGTTTTATTTCAGTATCGTATTTCCAGGCCGTATACTCTCCGGCCATCAGGATGCTGTAAGCCACGTCGTAAAAGAGGGTACTCTTGAGCTCTGCATAGTCAGGGTTTTCCTGAGTATCAGGTGCTGTTGATGTCGTAGTTTTTGCCGCATACGGCCTGTTTATTGCTCTGGACATTAATTTGTTCTGTTTTGCCAGAGCTGCCTGCTTATCACTGCCCATTTTTATGGATCTGACAGTTTTATCTGTTCTGTCATTTTTATCTGTCTTATCGCTTCTATCTGTTTTGTTGCTCTTATCTGTTTTGTCGTTATTATCTGTTTCGTTGTTTTTATCTGTTTTGCTGTTTTTATCTGTCTTGTTGTTTTTATCTGTCTTGTTGTTTATATCTGTCTTTTCCGGCTCAACGGACTTTTCTTCGTTGACAGGTGCTGTCTTTTTATCTCCCTTATCGATATACGCAAGGCCGATCTCATGACCTCCCTCAAGTATATCTTTGATCTGCTCCTTGCAGGTGCGCAGCTCATCAAGGGTCACAAAAAATGTGGCCTTATATCTGTTTTTCTTCAGTATTCCAAGGACATCATCTGTCACTGCTTTATTGGAAACACCGTAGAAAATCAGGCTCATTGCCTTCTCTGCGGTATAGATGAAGTCGCTCTTTCTCGCTTTCTTACCCTTGTTGGCTTCGCGAAGCTCTGCTATCTTACCCGGATCAATCTCCGGCACCTTGTCCTCAGCGCTTATAAGACTCGTAATATCAACAACTCTGAGATTATTCTTATTGGCACCGGCAAGGTATTTTTCTACATCCTTAAGGTTATAAGTCGCATCAAAATAAATGCAGCTTATCTTCCCCTTTACTGCCATTGCGGGTCTCCTCGGCTTTATCAGAGAGAGACCTGTAGCTGCCGCAGCCTTCAATATGTTGTCATCTATTGCACCGGAGGGCATGTAATATTTGGGCCTCACAGCCAGACCTTTTTGGAGCGCTCTGATGCCCAGATTTATTTCCTCGTAGTCCTCGTGCACATCTTTTCCGTTTAGATTTCGCCCGGTGCTGCCCCTTGTTGCGAAGCTGAAGCCCGCCCCGGAAAGAGCTGATGCGCTCTCAGGATATTTCTCAAGCTCTTCTCCTGTGACAAAAAATGTAGCCTTCGCGTCTTTATCCTTAAGCAGGGTTATGAGTTCTTCTGCATCGGCAGCCTCAGAAGGCAGTCCGCTAAAGGAAAGACCCGTGAGGTTTTCCATGGTCTCTATGCTCTCATAAACAGGTGCACTTAAGTCACTGCTCTCCTCCAGAATGTAATCTACATATTCCTCCTCAGTCATTGATCTGAATCTGTCAAGTCCTACTGTTTTAAAGCCCTCAGCAGAGAGGGACTCAAGAAGCCAGGACAATGTTTTTATTGACCTGTTCTCCTCAGGAGTTTCTTCAGAATCCTGAGTCGGATCGGTCGGCATTTTGTCAATGGCAGGCGGCTGAGCCTCAACCTTTGGTGCAAGCTCAACAGTATCTATATAGCCCTTCAGCTTAAAGACAATTATCTTTCCGGGGGTTAGTCTCTTTACATATTCCCTTGTGTTTTTTAGGTCCTTGAAGCTGCTGCCGTTTAAAAAACTTCCCGCACCGGGAGATATGATCCTGTCATATCCACAGGCCTTGGCTGCCATGCAGATGCCTCCGGTGTAGTAAGTGCTGTTGAACATCAGAAAGCCCGGAGCAATGTCAAACAGGGTGGAAAAAATCTTTCTCGATGCCGTCAGATTGTAGATAAACTCCTCATCGCTCTTCTCTTCCATCGCAAGGTCGCCATATAGCCCATTGTCTATGACCTCATGCCCCTTCTCAGACACGAGGCTCACAGTATAGTCATCTTCAGCAGCGTCAATTCCTGTAAACGTAAAGCCTGCTTTATAATCATACTTTTCGAGAAGCTTTGTGGCCTCCTCCACCAGTTCCCGATCTGATGTACCCTGAATGACAAGAGCTATCTTTCTGTCTCCAAGTGACTCGTCATCATGGATTATCCTTATGCTCTCACAGCCCTCATTGTATTTCTTAAGTGCCTCCTCATACTCGGCGGATGCATCATAGCTTATCCTGTTGAAGGAATCCGTATCCACCCCCATGTAATCCCTTCTCAGCTCCTCAGGAAGAGGCCCTGTAGTGGTACAGGCAGATGTAAACAAAACAGTCGCAGCGCTAATGATACTTATCACAGCTTTTGCAAGACTTTTTTTCATTGCTAATCCCCTCCCTATTCGACCTAAGGGGTACCGCTTGCGGTGGATTCCTTAGGTCAGTCCACTGTCTTCATAATTGGTTTGACACTACCTATCCTGAAAATTATCTGACAATATATTTGTAACAGAAACAAAATCAGACTTTAGTCCTTATAGTATATCGGCAGGAATAAATTAAGTCTCAAGTCTTAATTTACATTATTGATTTCTTTTTTATGGAAATACTTTTCAAGACATTTTGAAGACAGGCCTTGGTTTATGAAGCAAAAAAACTGCAATCCTGGTCTTTGCCGAAATTGCAGTTGAATTTTTGTATTAATCAGAGCCATGACGAAAACATGGCTGACAGGAAATAGATACAGGGGGTAACGAAAATCACTGAATCAAATCTGTCCATGATACCACCATGTCCCGGTATAATAGTCCCATAATCCTTGATGTTGTGCTCTCTCTTTATCCCGGAAGCAAGAAGATCTCCGATCTGTGAGATAATGCTTCCCGCAAATGTAATAAGTGCCAGTACTATGATCACTCCATAGTCCCTGGTAACATTCTTATAAAGAATATATCCAAAGATCAGTCCCACCAACACTGAACCAAGGCTTCCTCCGATCGCTCCCTCCACTGTCTTTTTAGGTGAAAGAACAGGAACAAGCTTGTGCCTGCCCAAAGCCCTTCCGGCAAAGTACGCGCAGGTGTCACATACCCATGCTATGAACGGAAGCCAGGCCAGGTAGATTCCCAGCTTACCTATCCTGAGCAGGTAAACAAATGACAGATTGACCGGTACATAAACAAATGAAAAGAAGCAGGAAACTGCCTGGCCAGAAGTCCTCTTCGGGAAGGTGAGCACGTAGCACACCATCATTATAAAAAAGGCGAACATCACAGAAAAAATGTAGTATCTGAAGTCCTTCCACACAATCATCTGAATGTAATGTACAAAAATGGCCAGATAGCCGCTGACTTCAAGGGAGTTTAGCTTTTTTTCATCTGTGTGGATACCAAAGGCTACTGTGAGCTCGTAAAAACCTATGACTGATACAATAAGCAGCGCCACCGCCAGAACATATCCACCCGGAATTATTATCGCAGCAAGCGCAGCCGCTATTATTATTCCACTGATAACTCTGGTCTTCACTTTTCGTCACCTGCGTCAGTCTTTAGTCCGCCGAACTTCCTTGTACGACCCGAATACGCTTCAACTGCCTTGAGCAGTTCAGCCTTATTGAAATCCGGCCAGGCTATGGGCGTGAAATAAAACTCAGTGTACGCACACTGCCACAGAAGAAAGTTGGAAATACGCTGTTCGTTGCATGTTCTGATAAGAAGATCAGGATCGGGAAGATAATCTGTGTCAAGATTTTCCGCGATCATGGTATCAGTAATATCCGATGGATCAAGCTCCCCATTCTTAACTTTGTCTGCAACCTTCCTCACAGCCCTTGTTATCTCGTCGCGGCTTCCGTAATTGATCGCAATGGTGAAGGTCAGTCCGGTGTTGCCACCGGTTGCCTCCTCAAGATCCTTTATAGCCTTCTGAATATCATCGGAAAGAGCCGACCTGTCTCCTATCACACGACAACGGACATTGTTTTTCATGGACTTCTTGATACTTGTCTTTAAGTAATTGCGAAGTATGGTCATCAGCGCCGACACTTCTGTCTCAGGCCTGGTCCAGTTCTCAGTTGAGAAGGCATACACCGTGAGATACTTGATTCCGATATCCCTGGCATCGACGAGAATGTCCTCCACAGCCTTAGCTCCCTGCATATGGCCGTAGTTTCTCGGCATTCCCTTTGCCTTGGCCCATCTTCCGTTGCCGTCGAGAATGATGGCGACATGCTGAGGTATGTTTAGATTTTCATCCATATATTAGTCCTCTCAGACAGTAAACTAATCCTTTACGAATAGCAAATATCTGAAGAAATCTGCCGTTTAAACTGTCATGATCTCTTTGTTCTTCTCTTCTACTGCCTTGTCGATGTCCTTGATGAACTTGTCAGTTATCTTCTGAAGCTCATCGTTAAGATCCTCAATCTCATCCTCTGAAACCTCGGTTCCCTTTAGCTTCTTGAAGGCATCATTGCCGTCACGCCTTACATTTCTAACTGCAACCTTGGCTTCCTCACCCTTTTTGCGGATATCCTTTGCAAGCTGTTTTCTGCGCTCCTCTGTAAGCTCCGGGAAAACAAGTCTTATAACGGCACCATCATTGCTTGGGTTGATTCCAAGATCTGATGTCTGAATGGCCTTCTCGATGCTCTTAATAAGACTCTTATCCCATGGTGCTATCTGGATGATCCTTGCCTCAGGAACAGATACATTCCCTACCTGCTGGATAGGAGTGGGAGTTCCGTAGTAATCAACCTTGATCTTATCAAGAACGTGGGGATTAGCCCTTCCAGCCCGTATTGACTGAAGGTCTTCCTTGAGATAATCAAATGATTTCTGCATCTTATCGTTGAAGGGTTTGAGTCTGTCGTTCATACACTTTTTCTCCTTTTGCTATTATACGGTAACTGTTGTACCGTTAAATTCTCCTTTAGCTGCGCTTACTATGCTGTTCTCCTCCTGAAGA
>JAILJR010000237.1 GCA_024694565.1 Butyrivibrio sp.
TCGATTTAAGCGATAAAAATGTGAAGTGTAATGGTATTTATCCTTTGCAGTATTATGTAGGCTTAAAAGCGAGATTTTCTACAGCCGGTTAGGGATGTGCGTAGAAATAACAGCCTCCATAAGCTATCTCCAGACATGATGATTCGTCAACTGTGAAAAGGGCATATCATATAGCACTTGTTTGATGCCAAGTGGTTGGATGAGTGGTTGGATGAAAGAAGATGGCGTGCTGTCCTCCTTTCATTTCAACGTGTTCAGCAATAGCTTGAGAATTCGATCCCCCTACGCTCCACCACTCAAACCGTTGATTTTCAACGGTTTTTTAAGTTTTTTGAAGTGATTGGATGACCCGGGTCAGTGATAAGGCAGTCACAAGGTGACATCATATATGATATATTTATGGTGTTGCAGTACATAGAGAATCGAAGTTTGTAAGGATTGAAAAAGAAAGGATCTCTGACAAGGACGGAGGATGACAAGGTAAGAAACAGAATGAAAAAACTGTTATCCGGTGCTGCCGCATTTGAATAGGAAGGCAACTATGATCAGATTTGAAGAAATAACAAATAAGAATATCTGGAAGGTTTGCTCCTTGGAGCCTTTTGAAAACCAAATGGAATTTGTTGCAGAAAACATCCAGAGTCTGGCAGAAGCATATGCTACGAGGAACGAAGGCAATAATGCATTACCTCTGGCCGTTTACAATAATGACGATCTCATCGGATTTGTTATGATCGGAAAGGGAACTGTGGGCAACCCGGATGAGAGTGATTTGATCAAAGATAATTACTGCTTCTGGAGATTTATGATCGATAAGAAATTTCAGGGGCAGGGACTTGGAAAGCAGACAATGGATGCTGCAATGGCCTTGATCCGCACATTCCCTTTTGGCGAAGCAAAAAAAGTATGGCTGTCTTATGAACCTGAAAACACCCGTGCAAGAGAGATCTATCAAAAGTACGGCTTCGTGGAAAACGGTGAAATGTGTGGAAATGAAATTGTTGCAGTGTATGAGCTGTAAATCCATGTCATATAAGGATTAAAACCGCCGGATGAAACAAACCGTGAGGTGGAAACGATGCAGTTTTTGAATTTTGAGATAAAGCCGTGCAAGGAAGAAGATAAAGAATTCTTCCGTGAAAAGATCGATGAGATATCCGACTCAATCGTCCCGCCTGCGGAAGGCGCAGAAGATGAATACGTATTCCTGAAGATCACGGATGATGAGGACAATATCCTCGGCGGGTGTATCATGGAGATCGACAGCTGGAAGATAGCGGAACTCGATATCCTGTGGGTAGATGAGAAATACCGCATGCAGGGTCTGGGTTCAGCGCTGATCCGCGAAGCTGAGCATGTGGCGCGTGAAAATGGCTGTTATGCAATGACTCTGAGAACGTTCGACTTCCAGGCAAGGCCACTTTATGAGAAGCATGGGTACAAGGTAGTCGGCTTTATAAAAGACTGGCCAAGAGGCCATGAAAACTATTCCCTGATGAAGAGGCTTGATCAGCCTTCTCCGGAATATGTTCCGTCGAAAACCTGTGTTTACGGGGTCCGACCTGCGAACGGAGAAGACGCGGATATTATCGACGATGGTCTGGGCGAATACAATCATTCTCAAGTGCCATATGAGCATGAGTTCATCCGGCTCAATAAAAAGGTCCTTGATGAAGACGGCAATCTCATTGCCGGGATCATTGCGGGTGTCCAGGGCTGGAACTGTGCTTATATCGAAATGATGTGGGTCGACGAAAATCAGCGTAACCGCGGCATAGGCACATATCTTCTCAGCGATTTCGAGCGTGAGGCTAAGGAGAAAGGCGCGTATATGGTGATCTTTGATGCACTCGACTGGCAGATGCCGTTTTTCGAAAAGCATGGCTACACGGTAACCGGCACACTCGAAGACTGCCCGAAGGGGCACCGCTGGTGTCAGCTGCAGAAGCTGCTTTAAAATAACTGTTGACTTCCGGTCGTGACGCATCCGTTAATTGTGCTGCGGTAAAGCACAATGGTATTATTCA
>JAILJR010000001.1 GCA_024694565.1 Butyrivibrio sp.
ATCGCCAAAGAACTGCATGTTAAAAAGCCAACGGTTTCAGTCAGCTTAAAAGAACTGGAAAAAGAGGGATATCTGCGCAAGCTGGAGGATCACTCCGTTGTTCTGACGCCAAAAGGCTTGGCGATTGCAAAAGAAATAACGGAGTGATCCTCCAGCTTGCGCAGATATCCCTCTTTTTCCAGTTCTTTTAAGCTGACTGAAACCGTTGGCTTTTTAACATGCAGTTCTTTGGCGATGTAAGCACCACGAACCGGCCCTCTGCGCTGAAGCATATAGATGATCTTCATATAATCCTCAACTTTACGTTGTTGCGTCATGAAGTCACTCCTTTCAAGTCAACGTCGGAACAAGGCCGAATGTTAGGTGAAACTAATCTAACTACAAAAAAAATGATTGGGTTTCCCTCAATCACGGGTATTATACAGAAAGTCCCTGCCCCTGTGTGTTCTAAAATTAGTTAAGACTAATCGATTTTCGTTCTATAATTAGCTAAAGCTAACGAATTTTCGTTCTGAAATTATCTTTTATTCTGAGAGGCTTTATCTTCAGGTGCGCCTATGCTATCATGTCCACGATTAGCTAAACCTAACCATTTTCATTTTTATAATTAGCAGAGACTAACTTTTCTCGGTACATTAGGCCTAGAAGGAGGAACACCCGTGACAAAAGAGCAATGGCTTGCTATCAAAAGCCACGATCCCAAGTATGACGGGAAATTTTTCTATGCCGTAAAAACTTCAAAAGCAGTATGTCGCCCCTCTTGCCATGCAAAATCATGCAAACCGGACAATGTCATCATATTCAATACGTTGGAAGATGCGTTCAATGCAGGATATCATCCCTGTAATCGCTGTCGCCCGGATATTCCGGAATGGAAAGGCGCGAAACATGCGGTGGCAACCCGTGCCAGGGAGTATATTGAAAACCATTTCACGGAGAAGATCACTTTGGACGAAATGGAAAAAGATCTGTATATAGATAAGATATATCTTTCAAAATGCTTTAAAGAAGTCATGGGAGAAACGCTTCTTCACTATCATCATCTTGTACGGTGCAATCATGCCTGTGAAATGCTTCCCAATCCGGAACTGAATATCGATATCATCAGCAGTCGGGTCGGTTATAGCACATCCTCTCATTTTGCCCGAATCTTTCGCAGCATCTATCACTGTTCTCCTACAGAATATCGAAAAAGATATTTAGGAAGCCTGGATCGAAGTTAATACTCTCGCCAAACAAAAATGGAGGCCCGGGGATTTTCATTTCCCTGAAGTCTCTTTTTCGTTATTTTTTCTTGTAACCACAGTCGCAGTACGGACCACCTGACGCAAGCGTATATTGTCTCACAAATACAGACGCTCCACTCATCTCGCTCATGGTATAGTCAAGATGACACATGGCCGGCACATATTCATAAATCCCCAGTTCTTTCATAAGTGTGCATATACCGCACTTTGTAAACCTCGCTTCATATCCGTAGCCATCACCATAATCAATATATTCCATGTTCCAGGAATAGGGATTCCTGTCAGCGGCCTTAAGTGCAGCTGTTTTCTTCATGCTGCTTATATCTGCATCACTGAACTTCTTCTTCCCGGACTGTCTGCAGAACCACTTTGTGGCAGGAGTTGACATCGCTTGGGCATAATAGTCTGTCAAAGCTTCAACTGTCGGTTTATTTTTCATACTGAGTAACACTGCTGAAAACAGAGCGCAGTTCACAATGTTGGTCTTAAATCTGTCCCCTTTTTCAAACTCCGGAAGTTTTTCGATGATCTCTCTATACCTGAGTTTTGCTGCCCTCATAACTTCAGCAGCTCCCGGATCCGAAAGCCCAAGCACACTTACCAGATTATTTCGAAAGCTCTTTTTGTAAATAAGCCACATTCCCTGCGGCATTCCTGCGTATTTCATCAGCCGTTATCCTCTCTCATCATTTCTCTACGATGCGCTCTTGCCCACTTTGCTGACTAACTCCCCTATTCCTTTAATGCTGCATTTCACAATATCTCCCGGCTGTAAATACTTTGGAGGTTTAAATCCCATTCCGACTCCGCCGGGAGTTCCCGTTGCAATAACAGTTCCAGCTTTCAAGGTCATCCCCTGTGACAATTCCGAAATTGCTTCTTCCACTGTTGTTATCATGCGGGAAGTATTACTGCTCTGCCTTTTTTCGTCATTAACAAAACATTCAATGCTAAGATCATGAGCATCTCTGATTTCATCTTTAGTAACAATACAGGGACCCATTGGTGTATAACCATCAAGACCTTTCCCTCTATACCACTGTTGATGCTTAAACTGTAGATTCCTTGCACTCACATCGTTGATCATAGTGTAGCCAAAAATATAGTCAGACGCCTCTTCTGTAGATACCCGGAAAGCATCTTTCTTCAGAACGACCGCGAGTTCTACTTCATAATCCAGACAGTCTACAAAATTATAAACCGGAATAATTCCATCAGGATCATTACATCTGTTCACACGCTTGGAAAAATATACTGCATCCTGCTTATTCGTAAAATCGTGCACATCTACCGTTTCATCTATGTGTTCCTTATAATTGACCCCAAGGCATATGATATCCTGCAATGGAACAGGAATAGGCGCCAGGATCCTGTAATCATCTATTGGTCTACCACTTTTAATACCATTTTCAATGTCGGCTTTAAGCTCATCAAATCTTTTGATGAGCTCATTCATATCTGATACTTTAATTCCTATAGAATCAAGTGTCACAAGCTTTTTATCCGTATTTTCCACTGCTGCGTATTCGTTACCATTTAAGTCAACCGTATAAAATCTCATTGCCATCTCCCTTAAACTGTCATTGCCATAAATTCATCAATTGCCTTTAATACAGGCTCCGCATATTTCTTTCCGCCAAACAGCCACTGCTCATGCTGCATATCAAATTCTCTTATATCCGGGTTATGAAAATACTTCTTATATCGCTTTAAGTACTTCTCACCCATCTTCTTTGCATAAATAAAATGCGCTTTGGTGTGTTCTATATTGATATCATCTTCAAGATGTGTCAAGAGGTCGGTGTAAAATTCGTTTTTTATGGATTTCGGATTAAATTGGGAAAAGCAGTTTATGAACTTCTCTGCTGCCTCATCACTCATCGAGAAAATACTCTTTAGTTTTTCCTTGGTTTTGTTTCTTTTCTTCTCACCTTTCGTAAAGCTTGTAAGAAGAGGCACCACAAGCAACGACTGGAGCTTTGCGGATATTTTCCCACTCTGATCAAGATCCGGACTGCCAAAAATAGCATGATCTATATGCACATTCTTTCTCATAACGAGCTGTCCCACAAAACTTGACCCAAGAGAAGATCCGATAGCCCCATCAAGCCTGCCGCCATGATGCTCCTTTACATACTTCTCAATTTTCCCGGTAACGGTTATCATATCCGGGAAGATATCATCGCTTCCATCGAATCCATCGTAGTTCACGCATATCAGGTGATATTTCTCAGAGAGATCCGATATGACCGTTCCAAAATTTGTCTGCCAATTACAGCAGGTTCCGGGCAGTAACATCAATGTCTTTCCGGACATATTACCCATTTCTTCAAACTGCATTTTTCAAACTCCCTGTTGCGTCGTGCTTCTGATCAGATCCACCATCTTACTCCATCCTTCCCTGGCCTCTTTCACAATTGGAAAAGCAGGATAACAGTGGAACATCCCCTCGCCTACGATCATTTCATGATCCACACCATATTTCTGCATTACTTTCTCAAAAGATGGCGCACAGGCATAGAGTGTCTCATCAGAGCCGTAAATGAAGGTTACTCTGGGACATTTCGAAAAATCCGCCTTCTGTAACCATATCATATATTCAGGAACTGACATATCCCCATGTCTCATGATATCTACGGCAGTTTTCATATAACTTGCGGGAATTGCCAGATCCTTCTTATCAAGCTCCAGCATCCTCTCCCACTCTTCATCTGTTTCTACACAGGTTCCGGGTGATATTGCAAGAATGTAACCGGGCACCGGTATATCATCATGCCCGTCATTGATGTATGGAACAATTCCCAGCGCAAGATTACCGCCTGATGATGTTCCAAGAACTGAGATATTCTCTGCATCATAGTCCTTCAACATCCCTTTATAGGTCTCATGGATCATTTTGTAAGCTGTAGTAAGTGGATAATCTGTACAAAGAGGGTAATAAGGCACATATACATCAACACCTGTTTCCCGGGCAAAACGCAGCGCTTTCTTAACAGAGTCCGGTCTTGGACCCATTACCATTCCGCCACCAATGATGAAGAGATTAGCATGAGATACCTTTGCTTTATGCTTCATCCTGATCACAGTAAATCCCATAACCTTGATCCGGTCTATGTCAAACTCAGGATCTTTAAGCTTTGGTATATAATTCTTTGCGTTTTCCTTTTTCTTTGCCGCAACGATCTCCTCGGCAGTTTTCCCTTCCCACATCTTCTTCAGGCCCAAAGCTTTCACTACCCGCTTAAGGATTTCATATTTACTACTCATAGCGCCTGCTTTCTGCACTGGAATACCGCAATACTCTCAACGTTCGATACGGTAACCTCACTGTACATTCCGATGAGTCTCTTCTCCAGTGACTCC
>JAILJR010000026.1 GCA_024694565.1 Butyrivibrio sp.
GAGGCAGCTCCTACAGCTGACGTTGCATCTGAGGGCGAGCATGAGCTTTCAGTTTATGCTTGGGACAAGAACTTCAATATCCCAGCTCTTGAGGCTGCAGAGAAGGCTTACCAGACTGTTGATCCTGATTTCAAGCTTAACATTGTAGAGCAGTCAGCTTCATCAGACGTTGAGAATGCCATCACACTTGCTGCTTCATCAGGCGATTACAGCCAGCTTCCTGACATAGTTCTTTTCCAGGATCACTACATCCAGAACTACGTTACAAACTATCCTGATGCATGGCTTGATCTTGAGGATGCAGGAATTGACTGGTCAGATTTCGGTGCTGAGAAGCTTTCTTATTCAACAGTAGGCGGCAAGCACTACGGCGCTCCTGTAGATAACGGAACATCAATCTTTGCATATCGTACAGATATCCTTGAGGAGTGCGGATACACTCTTGATGATGTAACAGGAATTACCTGGGACAGATGGCTTGAGATTGGCCGTGATGTTAAGGCTAAGACAGGCAAGTACCTCGTTTCAATGGATCACAACGGAGATGATCTTCCTTACATGATGATGCAGGCAGAAGGCAAGTCACAGTGGAAGGACGGAGCACCTAACTTCGTTGACAATGAGGACCTCAAGGCAATCCTTAATGTTATCGTTACAGGTGCCAAGGACGGCGTTATCTACCTCTGCAATGACTGGTCTGAGTACACAGATACATCAATCATTGGTGACCAGGTAGCAGGCGTGTTCAACGGAAACTGGATCATTCCTACAATGGAGCAGGTTAAGGAGAACAGCGGAAAGTGGGAGATCACATCAGCTCCTACACTTTCAGGTAAGGAAGGCTATGCTGCCAACGGCGGTTCTTCACTCTACATCACAGGCAACTGCAAGAATCCTGAGCTTGCAAAGGCATTCCTTGCTTACACATTCGGTGGCGGAGAGGGCGCTATAGCTACATATGATGATGCTCTTCGCAACGGTGGTGTTATCACAACATGCATTTCAGCTTCCAAGTCTGATGTATATCAGGAAGGCGTTGAGTTCTTCAATGGACAGTCAGTATATGCTGACATCGTATCTATGGGTGCAAATGTTCCTGTAGTAGAGCAGAACGACTATCACTACACAGCACGTCAGTACATCGGCGCAGCTATCACAAACGTGATCAACGGTTCTGACCTTGACAAAGAGCTTAAGGATGCTGAAGATCAGGTTAAGTTCGAGATGGGACTTTGATAGAAAATACTCTTTGAGGCTTTTCTGAAAAGATTCTTGCAATTTGAAATAATAGCAATTTAATAACCGGGGAATCGGAATTACCGATTCCCCAAATTTAACGAAACCTTTATGAAAAAAGGGGAGATTACAATGGAAAAAAAGAGTAAAATGGGCCTTTTGGCCAAGCAGAAAGCAGCTGGCTGGCTCTTTCTTGTTCTTGCGTCCGCAATGATCATAGTTATGAGTTTTTACCCGATGGTACAGGCTTTTATAACATCATTCAAAACCGGCTCCAGTGCCAATATGCAGTGGGCATCACCACTGTTTTATAACTATAAGAGAATGTTCCAGGACAAAATGTTTATGAGATCGGTTGGAAATACTTTCCTCTACCTCATAATACAGGTTCCGATCATGCTGGTTCTGGCAATCCTTTTTGCCCAGCTTCTTAACAACAAGGACCTGAAGTTTCGCGGACTTTTCCGTACATGCATTTTCCTTCCATGTGCAGTATCTCTTGTATCATATGCCCTTATTTTCAGGACAATATTTGCAACACAGGGACTTATCAATATCATACTTATGAACCTCGGAATCATCTCTGAGGGAATCAACTGGCTCGGCCAGACAAATACTGCAAGACTTGTCATCATCATAGCACTGATATGGAGATGGACTGGATACAACATGGTATTCTACCTTGCAGGCCTACAGAATATTGAATACTCAGTGTATGAGGCAGCCAAGATTGACGGAGCGACAGGCTGGAAGACCTTCTGGTATGTTACGGTGCCGCTGCTTAAGCCCGTCATCATCATGACATTCATCATGTCAATAAATGGTACACTTCAGCTCTTCGATGAGTCAGTCAACCTGACAAACGGAGGTCCTGCAAATACCACCATCACAATGTCTCACTACATTTACAATAACTCTTTCGGACAGGGCGTAGCTAACTTTGGTTATGCATCTGCTATGTCATTCTTCGTATTTATTCTTGTTGCTGTACTTGCGGCAATAAATCTGAAAGTAGGTGATACACGTGACTGAGAAGAAAGTTAAATATAACAGCAGTGCAATACAAAAGAGGCTTATACCTACATATATCTTTTTGACAATCTGCTCCTTGATTTCTGTATTTCCTCTGTTCTGGATGATAACGGCAGCAACAAATCAGACTGTCGATGTATCAAGAGGAAAGATATGGTTTGGCTCTTACGCAGTTGAGAACTTCCTGAACCTTTTACACAGCACAAACCTGTGGACTTCATTTGGCAACTCATGTCTGTACGCCACTGTTCAGACTCTGCTCTGTATCTTTATCTGCTCACTTGCAGGTTATGGCTTTGAGCTCTACCACGACAAGGGAAAAGACATACTGTTTGCTGTATTGCTTATGGCTATGATGATTCCCGGGGTTGCTACGATGATTCCTCTGTTTACCATGATGAGTAAGCTGCACTTTCTTAATACTGTATGGGGCTTCGTACTTCCTGCAATATCAACCCCCTTCATGATCATGATGTTCAGACAGAACTCAAGAAACTTCCCTGTAGATATCATGGAGGCAGCAAGAATTGACGGCCTTTCAGAGCTGATGATATTCTTCCGCATGTATATGCCGGTCATGAAGTCAACATACGCAGCAGCTGCTGTTATCACATTCATGAATGCATGGAATGCATACCTTTGGCCAAGAGTCGTAATGACAGATAACAGGGCACAGACAATGCCTATGCTCATAGCTAACCTCGCAGGTGGTTACACTATCGACTACGGAATGCTTATGATGGGCGTTTTATTCTGCTCACTTCCTACAATGTTTATATTCTTCGTTCTGCAGAAGCAGTTCACGGAAGGTATTACAGGAGCTGTGAAGTAAAAATGTTAAGTGCAGAAAAGACATTTCTTTTCTGCACTTATTTTACATAAAAAACGATTTAATATACTATAAACTGTCCTGAGGAATGCATTGTGTATAGCCTTAGGGCCAATTTATAAGGGGTTTTATACTATGGAAAAGTTTGATGTAAATATTATTGGCGATCCCAGGGTGTTTGAGCAGAACAGGCTTCCTGCTCATTCGGATCATATAGCTTACAGATCCGAAGCTGAGATTGACACTGAAAAGAGCAGCTATCGCCTCAGTCTGGACGGAGTATGGCAGTTCCGTTATTCCAAAAATATCAAGGAGGCTCCCGAGGGCTTTTTTGAAACAGATTATGATACCTCAGGGTGGGACAGGATACATGTGCCCGCACATATTCAGATGGAAGGCTATGACAGGCCTCAGTATGTAAATGTGCAGTATCCCTGGGATGGTCACGAAGAGCTTACTCCTCCACAGATACCGGTTCAGTTTAATCCGGTAGGGGATTATGTTAAGCTGTTTACTTTGCCGTCTGATTTTAAGGGTGAAAAGATCTGTATATCCTTCCAGGGTGTCGAGAGCGGTTTCGCCCTATGGTTAAACGGCCGGTATGTCGGCTACAGTGAGAATACCTTTGACCCGGCAGAATTTGATCTGACAGACAAGCTGGTTAAAGGCGAAAACAAGCTTGCAGTAAGGGTATTTAAGTGGACAGCCGGAAGCTGGTGTGAGGATCAGGATTTCTTCAGATTCTCCGGAATATTCAGAGGCGTTTATCTCTATGCAGTTCCCAGGGTCCATGTATATGATCTTGCTCTTAAGCCCACGGTATCAGCAAATCTAAAGGATGCAAAGCTGGAATTCAAGGCTGTTACAGAGGGGGTCGGCCTTATGGAGCTAAGACTGAGCTTCCGGGGCGAGAAGGTTCTTGAGGGTACAATTCCGCTCTCAGAATCCGGTGAAACTACAGGAAGCTGTAATATCAATAATCCTGTTCTCTGGAGCGCAGAGGAGCCAAATCTGTATGAGCTGCTTCTGACAATAACCGACAATGCCCACAAGGTTTATGAGGTGATAAGGCAGTTTGTGGGATTCAGGCGCTTTGAGATGAAGGACGGCCTGATGCTTCTCAACGGCAAGAGGATAGTCTTCAAGGGCGTAAACAGACATGAGTTCAGCAATAAAAACGGAAGGGTACCTGACAGAGCAGAGCTTCTGACGGATATCCTGACAATGAAGAGAAACAATATTAATGCCATAAGGACAAGCCATTATCCCGATGACAGTGCTTTGTATGAGCTGTGTGATATCTACGGACTGTATCTTATTGCAGAAAACAACATGGAGACCCATGGAACCTGGGAGCCTTTCGAGAGAGGAACCAAGGGAGAGGAGTATATAGTTCCTAAGGACAATGATATCTGGGAGGGGCTTTTACTGGACAGGGTAAACTCCTGCTACCAGAGGGACAAAAATCACCCGTCTATACTGATCTGGTCCTGCGGAAATGAATCCTTTGGCGGTGAAGTTATCGCAAAGATGAGTGCTCTTTTCAAAAAGCTTGATCCCAACAGACTTGTGCACTATGAGGGAGTTTGTCATGACAGAAGATTTCCCGACACCTCCGATATGGAAAGCCAGATGTATCCATCTGTTGCAGCAATCAGGAGCTTTCTTAAGGAAAACACTCAAAAGCCATTTATCTGCTGCGAGTATTCACATGCCATGGGCAATTCCTGCGGAGGAATGCATTATTACACAGATCTGACTGATGAAGAGCCCAGGTATCAGGGCGGGTTTATCTGGGATTATATAGATCAGTCCATAACAAAAAAGGACAGATACGGAAAAGAATTTGAGGCCTACGGCGGAGATTTCGGTGACAGACCGACTGATTACAACTTCAGCGGAAACGGCATAACCTATGGCGACCGAACACCATCTCCCAAGATGCAGGAGGTCAAGTTCAATTATCAGAACATCAGCGTTGAATTTGATAAGAGCAAAAAGAAGTTTAAGGTTATAAACAAAAATCTTTTCACTAACACAGATAACTTCGGTGCATACGTTATTCTTTCGGCTAATGGATCTGACATTTTAAGAAAGAGTATGGAAATAGGTGTTGCACCTCTTTCTTCAAAGAGCTTTGCAGTGCCTCAGGCGATTCTTGACAAGGTATCGGAGCTAACATCTGCGCAGTCACTTAAGGATGATGAGTATGAGTATGTAATAACAGTATCCTTTGTCCTCAAAGAAGATACTCTTTGGGCAAAGGCAGGGCATGAAGTTGCGTTTGGCCAGATGGTATATAATAATCTGAAGTGGAAGTATAAGTGCGACAAGCCGCTTAAGGTTGTTATGGGCAATAACAATCTGGGAATATACGGAGACGACTTTTCAGCAATCTTCACTTATCCTGCTGCATCACTTGCATCATATGTCTACTGCGGCAGGGAGTTGATCGAAAAGAATCCTGTTCCCAATTTCTGGAGGGCGCCCACTGACAATGACAACGGCTATACAATGGCAAACAGGTATGCTCAGTGGAAGATAGCCAGTATGTACGCAACCCTGAAGGGAAAAGAGCTCTATAAATTTACTATGCCTGAGGTTAAGCAGGAGAAGAACAGTATCACTATAAAATACAGATACTACATCCCTACAACTCCCGAGACCGAGTGCTTTGTGGCTTATGAAGTTTTTGGAGACGGTACCATCAGGTGTGAGCTCTCAATGGACGAGATAGAGAAGCTTGGTGACATGCCCGAATTTGGAATGCTATTTAAGCTAAACGCTGACTTTGATCAGCTCACCTGGTATGGCCTCGGACCGGAGGAAACCTACGAGGACAGAAAACAGGGCGGAAAGCTCGGGCTATACCGCAATGAGGTAAAGGATAATTTTGCAAGATATCTGATGCCTCAGGAGTGCGGGAACAAGTGTGACGTGCGTTTTGCCAGAGTAACTGACAAGAGGGGAAGAGGAATGATGTTCTTTGGAAAGCCCTTCAATTTCAGTGCACTTCCATATTCACCGCACGAGATCGAGAATGTGATGCACCCCTTCGAGCTTCCTGAGGTTCATTACACCTATGTCAGGGCTTCCCTGCAGCAGCTTGGTATAGCCGGTGACGACAGCTGGGGAGCACAGCCTCATCCAGAGTTCAGACTTCCTTCTGAGGGGTCACTGAAGTTTGAGTTCTTCTTTAGAGGAATATGATTATATAGACAATTGCGATTGGAATGACTTTCTACGGCCAGTCATTATTCACAAACACCACGGTCATGCTTTTGCACCTTTGCTGCGGCAGAGGTGCAAAGAGACCAGAGTACACAAAGGTACCTTCGGTTGTTTGAGAATGATGACTGGCGAGCTTTTGTCGGGGAGCTTATTCTATTTTTGGATGATATTCATTTAATTCACATGGACAGAAAAGGGGGTTTGTGGGATAATTATGTAAATTTTCGCAGATGTCACAATTTGAAGGGTGATGAATATGGATGTAAACGATATTTACGGCATAAACGGGACAGATAGCACTCTAGGAGCTTATGCTCAGAGTGGGTTAAATAATGCGCAAGATGGATATGCTCAGAATGGAATGGGTAATCCGGCATATGCATATGCCCGGAATGGAATGGGCAATGCAGCTGAGGGATATGCTCAGAATGGAATGAGTAATCCGGCAGATGGATATGCTCAGAATGGAATGGGTAATCCGGCAGGTGTATATGCTCAGAACGGGATGGTTTATGGCGCCGGGGATTATGATAACGGCGGAGTTAATTATGCTCAGGATGAGCTTGATGTGATCGGTATCGACAATAACAGGGGAAATTATTATCAGCAGGAGCCTTATGAAGAAGCCGGACATTACGGTAAGCCCTACGAAATGGATCAGTACGGCGAGGCTTATAGCGATGAGGAGTCTTATCATGAAGAGTCCTACGGCGAAGAGTCCTACGGCGAAGAGTCCTATGACGGTGAGAGCGGCGATGAAGAGAGCGACCTATATTATAAGAGAAAAGAGATAATCGAGGTTGCCAGATATCTCTATGACATCGGGCTTATTGTCAGAACCTGGGGCAATGTAAGTGCGAGGATTGATAATGCACATTTTCTGATAACTCCAAGCGGCATCAGATATGAAGATCTTACTCCTGAGATGATTCCAATTGTCAGGCTAAAAGACATGTCATATCAGGGGGATTATATTCCATCAAGTGAGAGCAAGGTACATGCGGCCTGTTACAAGACAAGGCCTGAGTGTAAATTTATTGTACATACACACCAGGTTTTTGCTTCCTGTGCAGGTGCACTGGGAATGAAGAGGATCGCAACTTATTTTGACGATGAGGAATTAGTTATTCCAGTAGTTCCGTACGGATATCCCGGAACAGAGAAGCTTGCTGACAATGTTGCACACTCACTAAGGAAATTTAAGAATGCCAATGCTGTGATAATGGCAAACCATGGAACTGTATGTCTTGGACAGTCGTCCCGTGAGGCAGTGTATGAAGCTCAGAGGATGGAGATTGCCTGCAACGATTTTCTTATTGATGTCTGCAATATGAACATGACGCATGGCGTTGAGGTAGGCTTTAACAGTCACCTTGAGGGAGAAAAAATCGTCTATGACATTCCGGATACTCCTGAGAGGGTCAAGAGAATACATGAGCAGATCTACTCCGTAAGACCGGATGTAAAGTATATTATCCACAATAAATCCGAGGCAGTTGTTTTGGTTTCGAGAAGGGCAAATCATATGAGGCCGCTTCTTGATGATTTTGCACAGCTCATTGGTACTTCTGTGAATATACCGAAAAATGAGAGCGAGCTGTATCACAACATAAGAAAGACAGTGAATGTTGTTTTTTCTCCAAATGATGGCGCCTACTGTTTTGGTCCGACTGAAGATGATGCCCAGGCTGTGGCACTGGTATTGGATAAGGGCTGTATTGCCTACACAGCAGTTCTGCGAAACGGAGAAGGCCATTATGTTCCGACCCTGGAGTGTATACTCATGAACAGGAATTACAGGAAGAACTACTCCAAGCTGGCAGATAAGGTCGATTCAGCGGATGCTGCAAAGCAGGAAGAGACCGAGGATTCGCGGTATGAGCAGTATGATGCCGATGCTGAGTATGCAGATGAATTTGACATCTATGAGGAAGATAACGCTGATTTTCTGAGCGATGAGAGTTTGCAGCAATATACACAAGGCATGCCGGCTTCTCCAAATGACGATCCGAAGGGAGAACAGGGTTATATATGATAAGAAGACCAAAAGCGATTAAACCGGGAGATACTATAGGAATAACAGCTCCTTCCTATGGAGCCTATATTGAGCCCTACAGTCTTTTGTATAAGATAGCAGTTGAGAAACTTAAGGACCGGGGCTACAGGATAACAGAGGGAGATACTGTCCACAAGGGCGACGGCCTGGGAATCAGTACTGACCCCGTGATAACTGCAAAGGAGCTGATGGAGTTCTATTCAAGGGATGATATAGATGCCATTATTTCATGCGGTGGTGGAGAACTGATGTGTGAGACTATTTCGGGAGTTGATTTTGATGCCCTGAAGGACCTTCCTCCCAAATGGTTCATTGGTTATTCCGACAATACCAATTTCATTTTTCCACTTGTTACCATATCCAATGTTCAGGGGATTTATGGACCATGTATCAGTGGCTATGCCAAGGAATGGGAAGAGACCGAAAAGTATTCATTCGATATCCTTGAAGGGAAAAGAAATTCATTTGACGGTCTTAAGCGTTTTGTCGACCCGTCAAAAGAGGATAAGTCTCCTTTGGAGAACGAGGCAGTATATACCGATGAAGGGATGCGCGCTCCTTACCGGTACAACGCAGACAGGGAACTCGTTATATATACATGCAGAGACGGTGTTATGAAAAGAGAAGAGGAGAAGTCCGTAAGTATGGATGGAATTCTTTTGGGAGGCTGCCTTGATATACTGGTAAACCTGTGCGGCACAAGATTTGACCGGGTGAGGGAATTCAAAAAGAATAACGGCAGGATAATATGGGTATTTGAAGCCTGTGACCTTTCGCCCATGAGTATAAGAAGAAGCCTCTGGAATCTGAGGGAAGCCGGATGGCTCGATGATGCAAAGGGCTTCATTATCGGAAGGCCCTTTGCATCATGGAAGCAGGAAATGCTGGGCGTTGATCAGTATAATGCAGTGACGGACATTTTATCGCCCCTTTGCGCACCAATCATCATGGATGCAGAGATCGGCCACATCGATCCTATGCTCCCTCTCATAATAGGAGCCGAAGCAACCGTAACCGTCAAGGCGGATGATCTGAACATTACCTATATTTAAATGCTGATAACAATTCATTTTTGTTTGATGTTCGCTAAGTTTGTGATAGAATTAACTAGTACACCAAAATATCGGTTATTATTTGTTTGCGGTATTATTAGTTTTTAACAATCAGTCAAGGAGGCGTGGGGAAATGGCCGCTAATGTCAATGATAAGTATGTTGCATATGTGTCCAGCTATACATCAGGTCTGGGGTCAAAATACGGTATCAGGATTTATGATGTGGATCTTGAGAAGGGCAGGATGTATGAGAAGCAGAAGGTTGAGATAACCAATTCATCTTATATTGGAATTTCGCATGATGGCAAGACGCTGTATTCAATTACAGATACCGGAGTTGAGTCATATCATATTCTGCCGGATGGTGGACTTGAATTTTTGAATGAGGCTTCCATAAATGGTATGAGAGGCTGTTACCTGAACATGGATCAGGGAGATCATTATCTTGTTACAGCAGGCTACCATGATGGAAAGGTGACGATATTAAGGCTCAACGAGGACGGAAGTGTTGGCGAGATTACTGATGAGAGATATCACAAGGGACTCGGAACAGCTGCCGGACGTAACCATGTTCCACATGTCCAGTGCATCAAGGTGTCCAAGGACAACAAGTATCTTCTCGCAGCCGATCTGGGTATGGACAGGATAAATATTTATTCCCTCGATATTGCAACAGGCAAGATCAAGGATGTGGATGTAATTCACTGCGATCAGGAATCATCACCAAGGCATATGCAGTTTTCACAAGACGGAAAGTTTTTATACGTATGTCTTGAGCAGAAGTGTGCAGTAGATGTGTATGAGTATTCTGAGAATGACAACGGACAGCCTGAGTTTAACAAGATCCAGTCCGTTTCCAACTCAGATGAGTCGGATGTAATTGGTGTGGCCTGCAGCGCTTTGTCTTTCTCTGAGGATTACAATTATCTTGTAAGCTCAACAGCAGGCGAGAACAATGCTATTGTTTACAAGGTAGATAAGGAAATGGGGCTGCTTACTAAGTGTATTCAGCTTCCGGTTGCGGGAGAGTACCCCAAGGACGCAGCACTGTTCCCTGATAACAGGCACCTGGTGTCGCTTAACCATGAGTCTGATACGCTGACCTTCTTTACGGTTAATATGGATGCCGGGACTATGGTTATGAATGGACCGGAGCTTACGGTATCAAGGCCCAATTGCATTGTGTTCCACAAGCTGGAAGGATGATGTACAAATAAAAAGAATGGAATCCGGATTTCTCATTAGTCAGAGAAACCGGATTCCGTTTTTGCTTTGCAATGAAACAGAATAGCGGCTATGCCATGAGTCGGTCGATACCCACAGACCGCCCGGCTATGGTTATGGATAATGTACGATCGCTTCGGTCACGCCTTCGCTGCTTCTATGAATAGAATCTGATCAGATTGTCAGCTTTTGAATGCATGTTGGTCATCATCAGATCCAGCAATGTGATTGCGCACATACTTTCTACGACAACGACAGCGCGGGGAACAATTACCGGGTCATGGCGTCCCCGGATACTAAGTTCAATGTTTTGTCCAAGGTTGCTGACCGTCTGCTGGGGTCTTGCTATGCTCGGAGTGGGCTTAATGTGGGCTCTCAGGATTATTTCTGAACCGTCGGAGATTCCGCCCAGAATACCGCCGGAGTGATTGGACATCTTTGTTATATGTCCGTTTTCGTCTGCGATAAACTGATCGTTGTTTTCTGATCCACGGCTCTTTCCGGCCTTTATTCCGTCGCCGATCTCTATTGCCTTGACGGCGCCTATGCTCATGATTGCATGTGAAAGAAGAGCGTCAAGCTTGTCAAAGACAGGCTCACCAATTCCTGCGGGAACGTTTGTTATCTTACATTCAACTACTCCGCCTATTGAATCAAGCTGCTCCCGGCAGGAGCTAATAAGCTCCATAGCCCGTTTGTCTGCATTCTGATCGGGCATACAGGTTGGAGTAGAAAGCCTCATATTTTCATCGAAATTGCTGTAATCAATTTCAATATCTCCTATAGATTTCGTGTATGCGATGATCTTTACACCCATCAAAGACAGGAGCTTTATGCACAGAGCACCTGCGGCCACCCGTGCAGCTGTCTCCCTGCCAGAAGAGCGGCCGCCTCCGCGATAGTCTCTAAAGCCAAACTTCTTATCAAAGGTGTAGTCCGCGTGACCGGGACGATAGCAGGAGGCAATCTCACTGTAATCGGAAGAAATGTGAGAGGTGTTTTTTATCATAAGTGCTATGGGAGTACCTGTAGTCCTTCCTTCAAAAACACCGGAAAGTATTTCGACAAGATCATCCTCCTTGCGGCTTGTTGTGGCTGCCGAGGTTCCCGGCTTTCTCCTGTCCAGATAAGTCTGAATGTCATTTTCACAAAGCTCCATCCCTGCAGGAAATCCGTCAATTATGCAGCCGAGGGCCTTACCGTGAGACTCACCAAAAGTAGACACTTTAATATTGTTCCCAAACACTGAACCAGACATGTTCAACCTCCTTAATTCAATCGCAATAATGCAAATACTATAGCATATAAATGAAACTGTAGACAATAAGGGCTACAATTCATAGGTCAACAGGGACAGGCCGCCTCGATTGCAGACTTTCAGGACACTTTCGCTCAGTGAAATCCCTGCAATCCTGCAGTAGGAACTGAGAAAGTATTGTTTTAATCAGCACTTCTTAAGATACCTGACAAGATATTGTGGGTGGCTTAAATCTAAATACAGAATATAGTAAACGAAAAAATGATAAAAAAAAGAGGGTGAAAATTACAAAAAATGGTAATATAATACATGGAGTCTTTTTTTGGATTTTACAAAGTATCAGAGGATGGTTATATGGACGAATACAACAGGGAGAGAAAGCTTGATTTTGAAAACAAGATTATTTCCAAAGTTGTTCAGTTTAATAAAGAACACCGCTTTTTGGGATTTCTGGGTGTGGCATACGCTGTTTTAGCTGTTATCGGCTATAACATATGCAGCCTGTTCTATAACAACGGCAAAAAGCTGACATGCCTTGCAAGTGTTTTGATGCTTTTTGCCTTGAGCAGCAGCTTTTCGTATTCAAGTGTCGCAGCAGTTGATGAAGTAAGAATTTCACATGAAGATACAATCGTAGCCGGGAAAAATACAGGTACTCAGGTTAAGGAAGAGAAAGAGGAGCAGCAGGCTGTAAGAGCCTCATTCAACAGGGATGACTGGAAGATAATCCTTGTCAACAAACAGCATCCGATTCCCGAGGGCTATGACTTCAAGCTTGGGACGATAACCGGTGGACTCAAGTGCGATGAGAGGGTTGTTTCACCTTTAAAGAAGATGATTTCTGCGGCGAAGGATGACGGCGTTGAGCTATATGTCTGTTCTCCGTACAGAAACAGTGAGCGCCAGACAATGCTGTTTGACAAGAAGGTCAACAGGTACGTAAAAAACGGAATGTCTTATATGGATGCCTACAGGGAAACCTCCCAGGCAGTCACGATTCCGGGATCTTCCGAGCATCAGATTGGACTTGCAATTGATTTTATCACTGACAACTACACAGCTCTTGATGAGGGATTTGCAAAAACGGACGCAGGCAGGTGGCTTTCGGAAAATGCATGGAAATACGGATTTATTCTAAGATATCCCAAGGCTAAGGAGAGTATTACCAGTATAGAGTTTGAGCCATGGCATTACAGATATGTCGGCGAGGAAGCTGCAGAAGTAATAGCTAAAAACAACATCTGCCTTGAAGAGTTCTGGAACAGGTATGTAGGAGAATAAAAGGGAATTTTTATGTATAAAATTTTGAAAAGGGATGGTAGCGCCAAGAGGGCAGAGATGACTACAGTCCATGGCACTATCCAGACTCCCGTATTCATGAATGTGGCGACGGTCGCTGCGATAAAGGGTGGTGTCTCAACAGAGGATCTTGAGAGTATAGACACGCAGGTGGTTTTATCAAATACTTATCATCTGCATCTAAGGCCCGGAGATGATCTCATCTACAGAATGGGTGGACTTCACCGGTTTATGTCCTGCAATAAACCTATACTCACAGATTCGGGAGGCTTTCAGGTCTTTTCACTTGCCAAAACGCGCAGGATAAAGGAAGAGGGGGTGTATTTTCACTCCCATATAGACGGTCACAAGCTGTTCATGGGTCCGGAGGAGAGCATGAGGATTCAGTCGCATCTGGGCTCAACCATAGCCATGGCCTTTGATGAGTGCCCATCGGCGAAGGCAGAGCATGAGTATGTTCAGATGTCAGTCGACAGGACAACAAGGTGGCTGCAAAGATGCAAGGATGAGATGGAAAGGCTCAACAGCAATCCATATACGGTGAACAGGAATCAGCTTCTGTTTGGAATCAATCAGGGAGCAATCTTCGATGACATCAGGATAGAGCATGCAAAGCGCATCAGTGATATGAATCTTGACGGCTATGCCGTCGGTGGCCTTGCAGTTGGAGAGACCCATGAGGAGATGTATCATGTCCTTGAAAAGGTTGTGCCATTTTTGCCTCAGGACAAGCCAACATACCTGATGGGAGTCGGAACTCCGGCCAACATTCTGGAAGCGGTTGAGAGAGGTGTTGACTTTTTTGACTGCGTCTATCCAAGCAGGAACGGGCGCCATGGTCATCTTTATACAGGCAGGGGGCATATAAACATCATGAATGCACGCTATGAACTGGATGACACCCCAATAGAGGAGGGTTGTAAATGTCCTGCCTGCAGACGTTATTCCAAAGCCTACATAAGGCACCTTCTGAAGGCCGGCGAGATGTTGGGAATGCGGCTCTGCGTTCTCCATAACCTGTACTTTTACAACAATCTCATGACCCGGATAAGGGCATCAATAGAGGAAGGCAGCTTTGCTTCCTTCAAGAAAAAGGTGCTGGAAGACATGAAGGAGTTTGATCAGGTCACTTCAAAAGACTATTCCAATATCGATCACAACTGGCGCAAGGGCTAATACAATAGTTACATAAAACCTTGAATTTTGTCGCTATATTTAGTATTATTGACTGGTGTATATAATTTTTATGGTAGGGAGGAAGTTATGGGTCTATTATTAACGGCTGCTGAGGGAGCAAACGGCACTATGAGCATTGTTTCAATGATTCTCGTATATGGTGCTGTTCTTGCTGTGTTTTATTTTCTTTTTATGCGTCCGCAGAAAAAAGAGCAGAAACAGAAGGCACAGGTTCTTGCTTCGCTTGCTGTAGGTGACAGTGTAAGGACCACAGGTGGTTTTATCGGTACGGTTATCGACATCAATGATGATATGGTTATTGTCGAATTTGGAAATAACAAGAATTGCCGTATCCCTATGGTCAAGGATGCCATTGTTGAGGTTGAAAAGCCTGAAGATGCAGTTGCAACTACTGATGCTTCTGATTCAAAGAAGAAGTAATATTTTTCATGTGACAATAAGCCTGACTGGCATTGCCGGTCGGGCTCTTTTTCAAATTCTATATAAAGGAGATTGATATGAAGCTTAACATTACTGTTATTCCCGGCGATGGAATCGGACCGGAGATCATTGCTGAGGCAAAAAAGGTACTTGATAAGGTGTGCGATTTATATGGACATGAGATTTCGTATAAAGAGGTGCTCATGGGAGGATGCTCAATTGATGCATATGGTAAGCCGCTTACTGATGAGACCATAGAGGCAGCCAGAAGCGCTGATGCGGTGCTGATGGGTTCAATTGGCGGCAACACCCAGACCTCACCCTGGTACAAGCTTGAGCCGCATCTGCGTCCTGAGGCAGGCCTCCTCGGACTTAGAAAGGCGCTTTCGCTTTTTGCAAATCTTCGTCCTGCTTATCTTTATCCTGAACTCAAAGAGGCCTGCCCGCTCAAGGAAGAAATGGCTGACCGCGGTTTTGACATGCTCATAATGAGAGAGCTGACAGGCGGTCTTTACTTTGGTGAGCGCAGCACTAAAGAGGTCGATGGGGAGATGACAGCTGTAGATACCCTGATATACAAGGAAAGTGAGATCAGGCGTATAGCAATAAAGGCCTTCGAGGTTGCAAGAAAGCGCAGAAAGAGCGTGATAAGTGTCGATAAGGCCAATGTTCTTGACTCTTCAAGGCTCTGGCGGAAGGTTGTCGAGGAGGTTAGGAAGGACTATCCGGATGTTGAGCTTTCACATATGCTTGTCGACAACTGTGCAATGCAGCTTGTAAGAGATCCGGCTCAGTTTGATGTGGTACTTACTGAGAATATGTTCGGAGATATTCTTTCTGACGAGGCAAGTATGATAACCGGCTCGATCGGAATGCTTCCGAGCGCTTCGCTCAACGATTCAAGCTTTGGATTGTATGAGCCTAGCCATGGAAGTGCACCCGATATAGCGGGCAAGGATATAGCAAATCCTATTGCTACAGTTCTTTCTGCTGCCATGATGCTCAGATATTCATTTAATCTTGATAAAGAGGCTGATTCAATTGAAGAGGCTGTCAGACAGGTTCTCAGGGATGGCTACAGGACTGTGGATCTTTTGGGAGCAGCAGATGCCGGATCATTTAAAAAAGTAGGCTGTAAAGAGATGGGAGATTTACTGGTTGAACGAATCGCCGTCCTATAAAACTGAAGAGAGAATTTATGAGCTGCTTCCGCATGAGCCGGAGCACATGGCCGCCACTCTTTTTATTATCGGGATGTCAATCTATTATCTTTGGAGAATGGTTGCCATAACGCCTCAGTATGATGAACTTTATACCTACTACACCTTCATCAGCAGAGGCCCGGCGTATGCGGCTATTCACTGGCCGCTGCCCAACAACCATGTAGGATATTCCGTATTGTCAGCTTTTCTTGATCATACCGGCAATTCCTATATCGGGCTGAGGGGAGTATCACTTGTATGTGCGATATCCAATATTATTCTGATCTATAGGATATGCAAGAGATATTTTTCGCATTTTCTGTCATTTGGTGCGATGCTCCTTTATTCAGCGATGCAGATAGTTGTTGAGTACAGCGTGCAGGGCAGAGGCTATACCCTTGCCACGAACTGTTTTCTTCTGGCAATTTATATTGCGGGTTATATCTGCAATGTTGATGAGACAGAGGTGATCTATTACAGATTTCTGGCATTATCTTTTGTGCTGGGGCTTTATACGGTTCCCAGCAGTATTTACTGGGTCATTCCTATAAGCTTTGCCATAGGGCTTTATCTTTTGATAAATGCAGCAAGGAGCAAGTCAGTACATGAAAAGTTTTCAGACTCCGTCTATTTCAGGAAATTTGTGCTTTTCTTTTACCATGGAGTTATGGCTGCTATACTGACAACTATGCTTTATGGTATTATCTGGCTTGCAATAGGGTCTAATCTGCTTGTAAAGACCGCTGGATCAGTCTACTTTGGTCTTTCGCACGGAGCGGTTCTGGTCAGGGATCCGATTGCCTGTGTGTTGACCGGGATGAAATATATGCTTGACCAGCCATATATCCAGAGTCTTCCGGCAGATGAATTTAACGCACAGTGTTTAGACTGGGCAATGAGTCTTTTCAATTATATGCTGCCGGGAATGAGCTGGTGTATAGTTGCGGCTTTGGTTCTTGGCTTTGCTGTTGCCATGTATGAGTCAGTGGCTCATTTTGCATACTCAAGAACTGTTTTAAATCTTATTGTGATCTGCAACCTTTTGATTACTGCCATGATGCTGGTCATGCAGCATAAGCTTCCATACCTTCGGGTATTTTCCTATGAAGCCTTTATAGTTACTCTGTGTATCTGTATCTGTCTGCAGCGGATGATCAACATGGCGATAAGGTCATACAATATTCGCGGCGCCAGGGCTAAGGGAAACAGGGATGTCAAGCCTGAACACAAGGAGACTGAAAATGTGATAAGGGGACAAAAGTGGTACATGAGCTGGGGAGCATATGTTCCGGTGACCTTGATACTTCTTTTGTTCATTTTAAGGGCTTCGTCCTACGATTTCAGTATGCAGCTCGGAACGAGAGAAAATTCACTATTTAACACTCTCTACATTGCCCATGTGGAAAGCAGGAGCAACATGGCTGCTCTGGACTGCGATCAGCAATATCTCCTCAAATTTGGATGGGATATTGACTGTGTTAAAACAGATGTAAGTGATGCTGACTGTGTCATTCTGGACAGAAATATGCTGACACCGAATTACAGCGGACCGGAGTTCTGGAAGTTTTATCAGACCTATGAGTCCATCGACTGGGATTACATTGATAAGATGCGATGCGTTTACGAAAATGAAGATTTTATTTTATATACAAAATAACAGGAGGGAATATACATATGGCTATGAATAGTGACAGAGTTTTTAAGGGGCTTCAGCAGGCTCCGCACAGAAGTCTTTTTAACGCACTTGGTTTTACGGAGGAGGAGAGAAACAAACCTCTTATAGGTATTGTCAGCTCCTACAACGAGATAGTTCCGGGACATATGAATCTGGACAAGATAACGGAAGCTGTTAAGCTTGCTGTTGCCGAGGCCGGAGGAATGCCGGTGGTAGTACCCGCGATTGCGGTATGTGATGGCATTGCCATGGGACATATCGGAATGAAGTATTCACTTGTTACAAGAGATCTGATAGCTGACAGCACAGAATGTCTTGCGACAGCTCATGCATTTGACGGAATGGTATGTATTCCCAACTGCGACAAGAATGTGCCGGGACTACTTATGGCAGCTGCAAGAGTAAATATTCCCACGGTATTTGTGTCCGGAGGCCCAATGATGGCCGGAAGGATTGACGGACATAAGACTTCACTTTCATCAATGTTTGAAGCTGTCGGAAGTGTATCTGCAGGCTCCATGACAGAGGAAAAGCTCTGTGAATTCGAGGAGAAGGCATGCCCTACATGCGGCTCCTGCTCCGGAATGTACACGGCAAATTCAATGAACTGCTTAACTGAGGCTATAGGAATGGGACTTCCCGGAAACGGAACCATCCCTGCTGTTTATTCTGCAAGGATACGTCTGGCCAAGCAGGCAGGTTATGCGGTAATGAATCTTATAAAGAATAACATAAGGCCCAGAGATATCATGACAAAAGAGGCTTTCATGAACGCCATGACAATGGATATGGCTCTTGGCTGTTCAACCAATACCATGCTTCATCTTCCTGCAATCGCTCATGAGGCCGGAGTTGAACTTAATATGGAGATAGCAAACGAAGTATCATCCAGAACACCTAATCTGTGCCATCTTGCTCCTGCCGGTCCCACATATATGGAGGATCTCAATGAAGCCGGCGGTGTACTTGCGGTAATGAGTGAGCTGGTAAAGAAGGATCTCATCAACACAGATCTGATAACCGCAACAGGAAAGACAATAAAAGAAAATCTTAAGGGTGTTGTGAACAGAAATCCTGAGGTTATCAGACCGATTGACAACCCTTACATGCAGTCAGGAGGAATAGCGGTTCTCAAGGGCAATATTGCACCGGATACCGGTATTGTAAAGAAGAGTGCTGTAGTACCTGAGATGATGGTACATGAAGGACCTGCCAGGGTATTTGACTGTGAGGAGGATGCTATTGAGGCTATTCTGGGCGGCAAGATTGTTGCAGGAGACGTTGTAGTCATCCGTTATGAGGGACCAAAGGGCGGTCCGGGAATGAGAGAGATGCTGAACCCTACATCAGCCATTGCCGGAAGAGGACTTGGCTCTTCAGTTGCTCTTATCACAGACGGAAGATTTTCCGGAGCAAGCCGCGGAGCTTCTATCGGGCATGTATCGCCTGAGGCAGCTGTTGGTGGCCCAATCGCCCTTATTGAAGAGGGAGATATCATAAGCATTGATATTCCAAATAATGCACTGAATGTCAAGGTGTCCGATGAAGAGCTCGAAGAGAGAAGAAAGAAATGGCAGCCCAGACAGCCACGGGTTACAACGGGATACCTTTCAAGATACAGAGAGATGGTTACAAGCGGAAACAGGGGAGCTATTCTCGAGATTAAGAAATCAAACTGATAGTATAAGATATTCGGGAGCGGTAACAGGAGCGGAGAACTGTAAGCGAACGTATTTCAGTCGCTTACAGTATCCGCATCCCACCGAACTAAGTCAGATATAAGCTGGCGTTTTAGAGGAGGAGTATGAAATAATGGTTCTAACAGGAGCGCAAATTGTTCTGGAATGTCTGAAGGAGCAGGGGGTAGATACAGTCTTTGGATATCCGGGAGGAACGATACTTAATATCTATGATGAGCTGTACAAGCAGAAGGATAATTTTCTCCATATTCTTACAAGTCATGAGCAGGGTGCGTCGCATGCGGCAGACGGCTATGCGAGGTCCACAGGAAAGGTGGGGGTCTGCCTTGCTACCAGCGGCCCCGGTTCAACCAATCTTGTGACCGGGATAGCTACAGCCTATATGGATTCTGTGCCAATGGTGGCAATTACATGTAATGTGACGCTTCCGCTTCTTGGAAAGGATACCTTCCAGGAGGTCGATATCGCCGGAATTACCATGCCCATCACGAAGCATGGCTACATTGTAAAAGATATCAATGTGCTTGCTGACACAATAAGAAAGGCCTTTAAAATTGCAAAGAGTGGAAGGCCGGGGCCTGTAATTGTAGATATTACCAAGGATGTCACTGCCAATACCTGTGAGTATCTGCCGGTAAAGATCATTGAAGAGGAGCCTAAGCGCAAATTCACTGATGCAGAGATCGATGCAGCGCTTGAAATGATAGAGGCTTCAAAGAAACCCTATATTTACGTGGGCGGAGGAGCAGTTATATCAGGAGCCTCAAAAGAGCTCAGAACCTTTGCTGAGACCGTGGATGCTCCGGTATGTGACACTCTTATGGGCAAGGGGGCATTTGACTCAACTCACAGCCTCTATACCGGCATGATAGGAATGCATGGGACCAAGACCTCCAACTTTGGGGCCAGTGAGTGCGATCTTCTTATTACCCTCGGGGCAAGATTCTCTGACAGGGTAATAGGCAATGCCAGGACATTTGCCCAAAAGGCAAAAATCCTTCAGGTAGATATAGATGCTGCAGAGATCAACAAAAATATAAGGACAGATATGGCAATAGTCGGTGACCTTAAGCAGGTTCTTGCAGCTCTTAACGAGAAGCTGCCACAGCAGGAGCACTCTGAGTGGCTTGGTAAGATTGCGGACTACAAGAGCAGGTTCCCGCTTAGTTATGAGACTGACAAGCTTACATGTCCATATATCATTGAGACTCTTGACAGACTCACTGACTCGGATGCAATCATCACCACGGATGTTGGCCAGCATCAGATGTGGGCTGCGCAATACTACAAATTCAAGAATCCAAGGACTTTTCTTACATCGGGTGGGCTTGGAACTATGGGATACGGTCTTGGAGCCTGCATAGGAGCCAAAGTTGCAAATCCTGACAGAGTTTGCGTAAACATAGCCGGAGACGGGTGCTTCAGGATGAACATGAATGAGCTTGCCACAGCATCCAGGTACAGGCTTCCGATAATTGAGATTGTTATCAACAACCATGTGCTTGGTATGGTCAGGCAGTGGCAGACTCTTTTCTATGACCATCACTACTCACAGACTGTTTTTGAAGACAAGGTTGACTACTGTAAGATAGCAGAAGGACTTGGCTGCGATGCCATAAGGGTCACAAAGAAATCAGAAGTTGAAGATGCATTAAAAAAAGCCTTAAAATCCGAGACACCGGTACTAATTGATTGTATAATAGAAGAGGATGATAAGGTATTTCCAATGGTGGCACCGGGGGCGCCTATAAGTGATGCATTTGATGCATCCGACCTTGCATCCGCAAAGTAACAGTTGCAGCTTTTCGGCAGTTTGAGGGGGACAAGGGTATATGAAAAAGGTTTTGAAGGGTACTCTTATCGGCACCGGAATCGTGGTGCTTCTTGTTGCAGCATTCTATTGCGTGTTCGGAATGTATTATCAAGGGGGATTTCCATGCTTTACCTGGGTGAATGGTGTTTACTGCACGGGTAAGACCGTGGCCATGGTCAATCAGGAGCTTATTAAGAAAGAGCCCTACACCGGGATTGCCCTTATTGATAAATCCGGAGCGAGTCTGTATATCAGTGCTGAGGATGCAGGCTATTCCAAGGATTATACATATGCCCTTACAGACTTTTTGAAGACCAGGAATCCAATGGCATGGGGGCTTTATGCCTTTGATGACACTGTATACCATGTTGAGCCTACTATTGTGATAGACGGTGACAAGGTGAATAAGCTTATATCGCAGTGGGAAATTTTTGAAGAACCGAATGATGTCCCGTGTAGAATCTCAAAAACCGCTGATGGTTACGTGCTTGAGAATCCTACAGTGACAGTTCCTGTTGAGGAGAAGATTGCGGAACGTGTGAGCTCTGCGATACAGAGTGGAGTTACGGTCATTGACCTTGCCTCTTACGACGACTGCTACAAGGATGTAAATCTTAGCAGCGGCGAGAAGAAGAAAATGGATCTCTTCGCAAAGATAAATTCACTTCAGAAGATGTCGGTAACATATACTGTAGGCGATGATGAGGTTGTATTTGGAAGCGGCGATATCAGTAACGCAATACTGACTAAGGATGATTACGAAAAAGCTCTTGAGGAGAAGCCGGGTTCCAAGGTTCTTGGAGCGGGCAGATATATCATTGCAGGACAGGAGGCTGAACTTCCCTCAGAGGATGAGGTGAATTTCCTTGAAGATATTGCTGTGGATCAGGGTGGAAATCCTATCGTCAGCGAGAAAAAAATTTATGCATTCTTTGAGGATGTTGCTGAAAAATACGGCACTAAAAACCTCATGGACATGTATAGAAAAGGGCTGTCGAATACAGTCATTGTAAACGATTCCTCCAAGGGGAACGGCTCAATTTTTGATATCAATTCCGAGTTCGAGCATCTTCGCGATAAGTTGATGGATGGAGACGATTCTGCTCCGGAGAAGAGAGAGTTCGCTCTTTCTGATACAGCGACAAGCATAGATGCAAAGAAGTCTCTGGGTGATACCTACATAGAGATAAACATGGGCGATCAGGAGCTTCGCTATTATGTAGATGGCAAGCTTGACATGGCATTTCCCATCGTTACCGGCAATATTAACAGAGGAAGAGGAACACCCGCAGGAGTCTATAATATATATAATAAGCGCTACCACACATATCTTCGTGGCGCAGATTATGTCTCCTATGTCAATTACTGGCTTGGAGTTCACAAGGGAATCGGTATTCACGACGCTTTGTGGAGAAACAAATTTGGCGAAGAAATCTACAAATCTGACGGTTCCCACGGCTGCATAAACTGTCCTCTTGATTCCATAGAAACCCTCTGGAACACGGCCGAGATCGGCACCCCCGTCATTCTTTACTATTAAGGCTGAATTATCCAGAGTAAACTGTGACAAAATCATATTCAAATAAAAAAACAAGTGGCTATGCCACTTGTTTTTATTTTTCTATTAAGTGCGAAATACAATTCAATAAATTAAATAACATCCGATCATTTAAAACGTTGTTGACATTTTCAAAATTAAGATTACAATAAAATACATGTTATGAATTTGCAAAAACTAATTTGACCATGAGGAGGAGAAGTAAGTGTCAAGAGTTTATAATTTTTCAGCTGGTCCGGCAGTACTCCCGGAAGAGGTTTTGAAACAGGCTGCAGCAGAGATGCTTGATTACAACGGCTGCGGAATGTCTATCAACGAGATGAGCCACAGGTCGAAGACCTTCGACAATGTGATCCAGACTGCCGAGCAGGATATCAGAGATCTTATGAATATTCCTGACAATTACAAGGTACTGTTCCTTCAGGGAGGTGCCAGCCAGCAGTTTGCGGCTATCCCGCTCAACCTTATGAAGAACGGTAAGGCTGCATACATAATCACAGGCCAGTGGGCCAAGAAGGCATATCAGGAGGCACAGAAGTATGGGGAGGCCATAGAGGTTGCTTCAAGTGCTGACAAGACATTCTCGTACATTCCCGACTGCTCTGATCTGGATATCCCGGAGGATGCAGACTATGTTTACATCTGCGAGAACAATACAATTTACGGAACCAAGTTTAAGCAGCTTCCGAACACCAAGGGGCACATCCTTGTATCTGATGTTTCATCCTGCTTTTTATCAGAGCCTGTTGACGTTACCAAATACGGCGTTATATACGGTGGCGTTCAGAAGAATGTGGGACCTGCAGGTCTCGTTATCAGCATAATAAGAGAGGACCTTATCACAGATGATGTTCCTTCTTATACACCCACAATGCTCAAGTGGAAGACACAGGCTGACAACGGATCTTTGTACAATACTCCAAACTGCTGGAGCATTTACATGTGCGGACTTGTTTTCAAATGGCTCAAGGAACAGGGCGGACTTGAGGAGATGAAGAAGAGAAATGAAAAGAAGGCTGCAATCCTCTATGACTATCTTGACCAGAGCAGGATGTTCAAGGGAACTGTAAGAGAACAGGATCGTTCACTTATGAACGTGCCTTTCGTAACCGATTCCGACGAGCTCAATGCAAAGTTCATCGCAGAGGCAACCAAGGCAGGCTTCGTAAGTCTTAAGGGACACAGAACAGTTGGCGGCATGAGGGCAAGTATTTACAATGCAATGCCGATCGAGGGTGTTCAGAAGCTCGTTGAGTTCATGGACAGATTTGAAAAAGAGAATGCATAAACATAGGGGGCGAAGATGTACAAATATAAATGTTTAAATCCAATTGCCAAGGTGGGTCTTAACAATTTCACTTCAGACTACAAGGCGGTTGACAATGTTGATGATGCAGAGGGAATACTTGTAAGAAGTGCCAATATGCTTGAGATGGATTTCTCTTCAAATCTTCTCGCAGTCGCAAGAGCAGGAGCCGGAGTAAACAACATTCCTCTCGATAAGTGTTCACAGAAGGGTATTGTTGTATTTAATACACCGGGGGCAAACGCCAACGGTGTCAAGGAGATGGTTCTTGCAGCAATGCTTTTGGCCTCAAGGGACATCATCGGCGGAACAGAGTGGGTTAAGGCTAATGCAGGCGACCCTGAGATTGCCAAACTCACAGAGAAGTCCAAAAAGAAGTTTGCGGGAACAGAGATCTTTGGCAAAAAGCTTGGTATCATCGGACTTGGAGCCATAGGCGTCCGTGTTGCAAATGCGGCAAGACAGCTTGGAATGGAGGTTTACGGTTATGACCCATACCTGTCAATTGATGCTGCATGGAGACTTTCATCCGATGTAAAGCATGTTACCAATGTCGAGGATATTTATTCAAAGTGTGATATTATTACGATCCACGTACCTGCCCTTGATACTACAAAGGGACTGATCAACAGGGATGCCATTGCCAAGATGAAGAAGGGCGTTATTATCATCAATCTTGCAAGGGATATTCTGTGCAATGAGGCCGATGTCCTTGCGGGCATCAACGCTGGCAAGATCAGGAAGTATGTAACAGATTTTCCGAATCCCACAATTGCAGGCCATGACGGCTGTATAGTTATTCCTCATCTCGGAGCATCTACAGAGGAATCCGAGGATAACTGTGCAGTAAAGGCAGTACTTGAGCTCAAGGATTATCTTGAAAACGGAAATGTCAACAACTCAGTGAATTTCCCAAGCTGTGACATGGGAGTATGCAACAAGCCGAGAGTTGCAATATTCCACAAGAATGTCGCCAACATGATCAGTCAGTTCACCACGGTATTCGGCGGTGCAGGAATGAACATTTCTGATATGACCAACAAGTCAAGAGGCGACTACGCATATACTCTTATCGATCTGGAGGATACCGTCACAGATGAGATCGTTGAAAAACTTAAAGGTGTCGACGGTGTGGTACGTGTAAGAGTTGTCAGAAAAGACGTTTGATTTTGGCAGAGGGAGATTTCCAAACAAATTTCCCTGTTGTAGTTCGGAAAGTAATAATTTGTAGTAAAATAGATGGAGAGATTTTGTCTTCTGGCAGGGTCTCTCCATATATTATGAGCTTTTGTCGGGTGACTCTTGTTATATTGCATTGATTTTTATTCCCGGCATCAGACCGGACTAAGTCAGATATAAAATGGTAATTATATATGAGGAGGATGAAAAAATGGCAGATATCAGACCGTTTAACGCATACAGGCCTGTTCCGGACAAGGTTTCAAAGATAGCAGCCCTGCCCTATGATGTTTACAATGAGATTGAGGCAAGAAGGGTGGTGGAGGCTAATCCGGATTCTTTTCTTGCGATTGACAGGCCGGAGACCTTTTTTGAGCCCGGGCATGACATGTATGCCGGGGAGGTTTACGACAAAGCGCTGGATGCCCTGAGAGAAAGAGTTGAGAGTGGAGATTTTGTTCAGGACGAGGAGAGATGCTATTATATATACGAACTCACCATGAATGGCAGAAGTCAGACCGGAATTGTGGCTCTTTCGTCCATAGATGACTACATGAACAATATTATCAAGAAGCATGAGAACACCAGAGAGGACAAGGAGCAGGACAGGATCAATCACGTCTATACAACCGGTGCACAGACAGGTCCGATTTTCCTTTGCTACAGGAAAAATGACCTCATAAGCGAGATAACCGAAAAGGTAAAGAGCGTGGATGAGCCTGTATATGACTTCGTCTCTGATGACAATGTAAGACAGCGTGTCTGGGTCATGAGAGATGAGGAAGAAAACAATATGATAAGCAGACTCTTTGCCCAGATAGATGATATTTACATCGCTGACGGCCATCACAGATGTGCATCCGCTGTCAAGGTGGGGATGAGGCTTCGGGCTGAAAATGAGGGCAAGGTTCGTGGCAGGCAGGAATATGACTATTTTCTGTCAGTTCTTTTTCCTGACAGCGAGCTGATGATAATGGATTACAACAGGGTTGTTAAGGATCTGAATGGCCTTTCCTTTGAAGAATTCATGGCAAAAGTAAAGGAAAAATTCGATGTGTCAGCTTCGGAAAAGCCTGTCAGGCCCTCCAAAAAGGCAGAATTTGGAATGTATCATGAGGGAAAATGGTACAGAATGAATGCTCATAAGGATATTCTGAGCGATGATGCAGTGGAGGGACTGGATGTATCGATCCTGCAGAATGAGCTTCTTGCTCCGGTGCTTGGTATAGGTGATCCGAGAACTGACAAGAGGATAGATTTTGTGGGAGGCATCAGAGGTCTTTCGGAGCTTGAGAGAAGGGCAGATGATGACATGTGCATTGCGTTTTCTATGTATCCCACATCAGTTTTGGAACTCTTTGAGGTGGCAGATGCCGGGAAGCTGATGCCGCCCAAGTCAACATGGTTTGAACCAAAGCTTTTAAGTGGTTTATTTATACATGACATTTGTGGTAAACTGTAAAGTAGTAAATGGATTCAAGTACAAAAAATGTCTTTTGGAGGAACCAAATGAATAACAAACTTTACAAGATGATGAACTGGCCTGAGATTGAAGAGATTATCTATTCTGACGGTGACGATCCGCACAGGATACTGGGGGCCCATAAGGTGGGAAACAGCTACCTTATACAGGCATTTTATCCTGATGCGGAATCCATAAAGGTCTACATCGAGAATACCAAGAAGAGCTATGACATGGAGCTGGCAGATGAGGCCGGATTCTACGCTGTGATAATTCCCTATGTAGACAAGCTCAAATACTATTATCTGATAAAGGACACGGATGGGAATGAGACAAAGGTCATCGATCCGTATGCATTTGGTTCTCTGATGGACAGAGAAGACTTTATTAAGCTTGGAAGCGGCATTCATTTCCATATTTATGAAAAGCTCGGCGCTCACATGATGACAAGAGACGGGGTTCGCGGGACGCAGTTTGCTGTCTGGGCACCGTCAGCCTCAAGAGTCAGCGTTATCGGAGATTTTAACAGCTGGGATGGAAGGGTCTGCCAGATGCACAGGCTTGATCCGATTGGCGTTTTTGAAATATTCGTACCTGCAGCACAGGCTGATGACGGCTATCAGTTTGAGATAAAGACAAGAAGCGGCAGGATCTTAAAGAGACCTGACCCCTATGCTACCAAGTCAAGAGGCGAAAACGGCATCATATCGGTGGTAAACGGTTCAGAACATATTAAGTGGACTGACGACAAATGGATTGCCGGAAGAAAGAAATTTGACAAGGACCGCGATCCGCTTTCAATCTGTGAGATATCACTGGAAAGCTTTGCAGGCCGCCATGAGGGCAAGAGCACCATGGAGGAGATCACAAGGGATGTGCTTGAGTATGTTCAGAACCATGGCTTTGACACAATTCAGCTGATGCCTGTAATGAAGCACCTTCCGGGGCATTTTTATCATGTGCTCAACTTCTTTGCGCTTGATGATACCTATGGCTCAACAGCTGATTTCATGAAATTTGTGGATGCCTGTCACAATGTCGGCATCCGTGTGATATTTGACTGGATTCCAACATTTTTCCCAAGGGCGTCCTGCGGGCTCAATGACTTTGACGGCAGGGCCTTATATGAGTATGCTGATCCCAGAATCGGCATAAGGCCGAAGTCCGGAGACCTGGTATTTGATTACGGCAGAAAGGAAGTGACCAATTTCCTTATAACCAATGCGCTTTACTGGCTTGAGACCTTCCATCTGGACGGAATCAGATGCTCTGATATATCAAGGATTCTTTATCTTGACTATGACAGGAAGCCGGGAGAATGGCTCCCCAACATTTACGGAGGAAATGAGAACCTTGAGGCTCTGGAGTTTCTCAAGCAGCTCACAACTGTTATACACAGATGCGATCCCGGAATCATTCTTGTCACAAAAGAGACAGCCTGCTGGCCTCATGTTACGGATGATATAGAAAACGGTGGACTTGGCTTTGACTACAAGTGGAACAACGGCTGGTCAAGGGACTTCCTTTCATATATGGAAAATGATCCGCTGTTCAGGGCAGGTCATCACGATGAGGTCACCTTCAGCCTTATTTACAGCTATACTGAGAGATTTATCCTGGCCTTTACCCATGAGGATCTGGAGAAGGGGCTTGAGGGACTGTATTACCTTATGCCCGGTGATGCGTTCCAGAAGATGGCAAATCTCCGTCTTGCTGTGAGCTTTATGATGGTTCATCCCGGAAGAAAGCATCTTTACATGGAGCCGGATGCCCTGACTGTTGATCAGGCTGTATTCGTAGAGAATATGATAAAGAGCATGAACGATATCTACAGAAAGAAACCGGCACTTCATGTAATGGACAACAGTGAGAACGGATTTGAGTGGATAAACGTACTTGCATCTGACGACTGTATGCTTGCCTTTGTGAGAAAGACCGAAAATCCTGATGATATGCTGGTAGTAGTTGCCAATATGGCGGGAATAGACAGAGAATATGAGATAGGTGTTCCTGCCGACGGAAGATATACGGAGATATTCAACTCGGATCAGATTGAATACGGTGGAAACGGCATAATCAACAAGGACAGGATGGAAGCCAAGAGAAAAGAGATGGATGGAAGAAGCTACTCCATCACTGTCAAGATGGCTCCGCTTTCTCTCTCGCTATTCAGCTACACTCCTTACACTGAACAGGAAAAGAAGATCCGTGCTATCAGGGAAGAGGAGGAACTGAAGAAGGAGAAGGAAAAAGAAGAGAGACTTGCAGAGCTTCGAAAGAAGCAGAGTCTTGAGGAGGAACAGATACTCAAGAAACTCAAGCTCAAATATGAGAGAGAACTGATGGAACAGGAAAAGGCCATCGAGGAAAAGTACGAGAAAATTGAGGAAGAGAGAATCTGCAGTGTTGTATCTGAGGAGGCCATAAAGGGTGTGGCAAAGCAGGATGCCGAAAAGCCTGCTGCTGAAAAGAAGGCATCCTCCAAAAAGGCATCCGGTAAAAAAGCATCCTCCAAAAAGGCAGGTAATGAATAATGAATAAATTACACTTACGCTTGTAATTTTGCAAAGGGCACATTATAATAATTGATGTGCCCTTTTTATATGCTGGAATAGCGCAGTCGGTAGCGCAACTGATTCGTAATCAGTAGGTCGAGGGTTCAAGTCCCTTTTCCAGCTCGATTTATGATGACATCAGACAGATGTCATCTTTTTTTGGTGCATTTTGTTTTAAATATATGATATAATGGTATGTCGGAAACTTTTGTCTGGCACATTGTGAGACTAATTCTTGTGCATAGGGGGATTAAAATTATGAAGGAACTTAAAGATTACGTTCGCACTATACCGGATTTTCCTGAGCCCGGCATCATGTTCAGAGATATCACAAGCGTACTTCAGGATGCTGACGGGTTTAAGCTCGCTATAGATAAAATGCTGGAAATGATTAGTGATCTTGATTTTGATGCAGTTCTTGGAGCAGAATCGAGAGGCTTCATCTTCAGTGCTCCAATTGCGTATAACAGAGGCAAGGCTCTTGTTCCGGTCAGGAAGAAGGGCAAGCTTCCATGCGAGACTATAGAGGTTTCCTATGACCTTGAGTATGGCAAGGCCACACTTGAGATTCACAAGGATGCAATCAAACCTGGACAGAAGGTCTTGCTTGTAGATGATCTTATGGCTACCGGAGGTACAATAGAGGCTATGACCAAGCTTGTTGAGAGCCTTGGCGGTGAGGTTGCAGGAATACTTGTACTCATGGAGCTTAAGGGACTCAAGGGAAGAGAGAGACTCAGCAAATACAGGCTGGACGCAGCTCTTAGCTATGAAGGGAAGTAATATTTGATGGTACAGCGCTTCGATGATGGAAAAATTGAAGCCATTGAGGAGTTTCAGTCACCTGACAGCCTTTATGAGGGACTTATCCAGAGAGTGAGGAAATACCACCCGTCTGATGATATCACACTCATTGAAAAAGCCTATAATCAGGCGTATGAAGCCCACAAGGGACAGTTGCGCAAATCGGGGGAGCCATATATAATTCACCCCCTGTGCGTAGGAATAATCCTTGCTGATCTGGAGATGGACAAAGAGACCATAGCAGCAGGGCTTCTTCATGATGTCGTAGAAGATACAATTTGTACCAAGGAAGAAATAGAAGAATGCTTCGGAGCTGATGTTGCTCTCTTGGTAGATGGCGTTACCAAGCTGACAGCTCTTCAGCTCACAACTGATATGGCCAGCAAGACTCCCGGACAGAATGATATGCAGGCCCAGAATCTGCGCAAAATGTTTCTTGCCATGGCCAAGGATATAAGAGTAATACTTATCAAGCTGGCAGACAGGCTGCACAATATGCGCACCCTGACCCATATGCCTCCGGAGAAGCAGCAGAGAATAGCCCAGGAGACGCTGGATATCTATTCGCCAATTGCCGGAAGGCTTGGTATCAGCAGGATCAAGGTAGAACTCGATGATCTTTCTCTCAAGTATCTTTATCCCGATGTATACAGAGAGCTGGTGGACAAGGTTGCCATCAGAAAGAACGAGAGGGAGCGATATGTCGAGGAAATCTGCGACAATGTACGCGATGCCATAACTGAGGCCGGGATAAAGGGCGAGGTAAACGGAAGGGTCAAGCACTTTTTCAGCATTTACAAGAAGATGCGCAATCAGAACAAGACCCTTGATCAGATCTATGACCTGTTTGCTATCAGGATAATAGTCGATACGGTTAAAGACTGCTATGCAGCTCTTGGCGTGATCCATGAGCTCTACAAGCCTATTCCCGGAAGATTCAAGGATTATATTGCAATGCCCAAGCCCAATATGTATCAGTCGTTACACACGACACTTATCGGGCAGACAGGACAGCCCTTCGAGATTCAGATAAGAACCTACGACATGCACAGGGCTGCGGAATACGGTATTGCTGCACATTGGAAATATAAAGAGACTTCAGACGGCAAGAAGGCCGAAGAGGGTGAGGAGGAGAAGCTAACATGGCTTCGCCAGATTCTTGAATGGCAACAGGATCTGTCCGACAATCAGGAATTCATGAGCCTTCTAAAGAGCGACCTGAATCTCTTTTCTGAGGATGTCTATTGCTTTACTCCGACGGGAGAGGTCAAGAATCTTCCGGCCGGTTCAACGCCGATTGACTTTGCCTACAGCATTCACAGTGCGGTCGGCAACAAGATGGTAGGAGCCAAGGTAAACGGCAAGCTTGTTCCTATAGATTACAAGATTCAGAACGGCGACCGAATTGAAGTTCTGACAAATCAGAATTCAAAGGGGCCCAGCAGAGACTGGCTCTCCATATGCAAGTCTACATCAACCAAAAACAAGATTAATCAGTGGTTCAGACATGAGCTCAAGGAAGAAAACATAGTCAAGGGCAAGGAGCTTCTGATTGAGTATTGCAAGAGTAAGGGAATTGATTATTATTCTATAGCCAAGCCCGAGTATCAGGCGGCGGTCACAAGAAAGTACGGCTTCCACGACTGGGATGCAGTCCTTGCTGCCGTAGGCCATGGCGGACTCAAAGAGGGTCAGGTCATAAACAAGATACTTGAGCTTGGAGATAAAGATCACAAGAGAGACATCACGGATGAGGAAGTTCTTGCTGCAGTTGCCGAGTCGAATGTAACGCCGCAGGTTTCCGGCTCTGACAATGCGATTATTGTCAAGGGCGTACACGATGTTGCCGTGAGATTCTCAAGATGCTGCAATCCTGTTCCGGGTGATGACATATGTGGCTTCGTCACAAGAGGAAGGGGAGTTTCCATACACAGGCGTGACTGCATAAATGTTGTCAAGATGCAGGAATCTGACAGGACAAGGCTTATAGAGGCAAGATGGCAGTCTGATTCTGCTCACGGCGGCGGAAGATATGCAGCCACTATCAAGATTTTTGCAAATAACAGACATGGTCTTCTTGCTGATGTTTCCAGAGCTCTCACTGAGAAGGATATCGACATCCTGTCAATGAATACCAGAACCAGCAAACAGGGGCTTGCAACCATGGAGACTTCCTTCCAGGTAGCGTCCAGGGATCAGCTGAGGGAGATTGTTGACAAGATCAGACAGATTGACAGCGTTATCGACATTGAAAGGACTACGGGCTGATGGCTGATAATAAGATTCAGGTCGGAATGTTCACACTGGGCATGGTCGCAACCAACTGCTACTTTTTGTTCAGGGACAATTCCGAGGATGCTGATGGGTACCTGCACTGCATATTTGTGGATCCGGCAGACAAGGGTGAGAGAATCTTTAATGCTCTTGAGGAAAAGAAGATAAAGGTGGATCTTATTCTTTTAACTCATGGACATTTCGATCACATCGGAGGTGTAAAGAAACTAAAAGAGCTGTCAGGCGCTAAGGCTGGCTGCTACATTAAAGAGCAGGCACTGTGTGGTGACCCTTATCTTAATTGCGGCAATGACTACGGAATGAATGTAACTGTTACTCCGGACATTTTTTATGAGGACGGGGGGCTGATAACAGCGGCAGGTATGACCGGAAAGCTCCTTGCAACACCCGGGCATACATCAGGAAGCTGCTGCTTTTACTTTGAGGAAGACGGGATTCTCATCAGCGGAGATACTCTGTTTGAGGAATCCGTTGGAAGGACGGATTTTCCGACAGGCTCTACCTCTGAGCTGATAAATTCCGTTAAGGAGAAGCTCTTTTGCCTTCCGGATGAAACAATTGTTTATCCCGGACACGGTGAGATCACCACGATAGGCCATGAGAAGCTTTACAATCCATTTATTATCTGAAGAAAAATGCAATTAATATACATTAAAGAAGATAAATACCAATATGACATCCATTCTCTCTACAAGGCTTTTTATCCGGATCAGGATGTGAAGGTTGTTGTAGGCAAGAGCGGAACGGCAGATCTATCAGGACTGGATATTTCAGCTTCGGATGAAATATCCTTTATTGATGTCAAAAAGAGTAAAAATGATCTAAAGAGAGATATCTATTTAGAGCTTTCCGGGAAAACCGGGAAAATACTTCCCTGGGGGGATCTCACCGGGATCCGTCCGACAAGGATTGCAATGAACCTCATAGAAGAGGGGAAGAGCGATGAGGAAATTGCTGACTATATGAAGAATACATACCTGGTCAGCGATGAGAAGACAAGGCTTGCTATTGATATAGCAAGAAGGGAGAAAAGGATCCTTTCGAATATTGATTATGAGAACGGCTACAGCCTGTACATAGGAATCCCTTTTTGTCCTACAACCTGTCTTTACTGCTCCTTTACATCTTATCCCATAGGCAGATTTAAGGGGATGGTTGGTGACTATATCACCTGCCTTGAGAAGGAAATTGATTATGTTGCCGGTGACTTTGAGGGAAAGGTGCCGGATACTGTCTATATAGGTGGGGGGACTCCGACTACGCTTGAGCCGGATGAGATGAGACGTCTGATATGGTATCTTCGCTCAAAGGTGGATCTTTCTCATATAAAGGAGTTCACCGTGGAGTCCGGAAGACCGGATTCCTTCACAAAAGACAAGCTAAGGGCGATGAAGGAAATGGGAGTTACCCGTATTTCTGTCAACCCGCAGACCATGAATGATGAAACTCTGAGACTCATAGGAAGGCAGCATACTGTAGCAGAGCTGATCGATGCCTTTCACATGGCAAGAGACGAGGGCTTTGATAACATAAACATGGATATTATCCTGGGTCTCCCCGGAGAAGATGCCGGTGATGTGGCTCATACTATGATGGAGATAGAAAAGCTTGCGCCTGACGATCTTACAGTCCACTCGCTGGCAATAAAGCGTGGCTCGAGACTCTACGAGGTAATCAGACAGAAGGAGTTAAGCGGCGAGGTTAAGCATACTCTTCAAGAGTCAATTAACAATACAGAAGAGATGATGAAGATAGCTGCTGAAGGTGCAGCGGCAATGGGGCTCAAACCCTACTATTTATACAGACAGAAGAATATAAGCGGCAATTTTGAAAATACCGGATATGCAAAGGAAGGCAGGGCCGGCATTTACAATATACTCATAAATGAAGAAGTACAGTCGATAGTTGCCCTTGGCGCAGGAACTGTTACCAAGAGGGTGTTCGGCGAGGCCGGCAGGATAGAGCGGTGCGACAATGTAAAGGATGTAAAGCTGTACATTGACTGCTGTGATGAAATGATAGAAAGAAAGCGCAGACTTTTTGCACTTTAATGATGGGGGAGTCTTGAAAAGAGATTTGCTGTGTAAGTCCAAATTCATAGCAGCATTTATGTGTCCGGTTCTGGCCCTGTGCGGATGCGGAGCGTTTGATATTACCTATTTTCATCAGATGAATGACGCAGAGCTTTCTGAAATTACTGTGGCGATAAAGGATGCAGAAGGTTATGAGATGGAGGATATTGTGGCAGAGGATGTCAGACTGACCGCAAATGCCGGTGTGACAGGAGGTAGTGACGACGGTAAAGAGGCATATATACCTCAGGGCGCGGGAGTCTTTTCCTGGGATCACATTCCGGGCAGGGATGATATAAACTGTATGCTGGAAAACGGAATATCTGAAATATATCAGTACATGAAGCCTGAATACTCAGACATGAGTGTAAAGAAATTTCTGGAGAGCATGGATGAGCTTGACATAAGTGTTTACATTCTTGACGGAGAGCCTGAGTGGTGCTACGAGAGCGGATATCAGGGTATGGCAGAGTGCCTTGACAGAGTCCGGAACTGGAACAGTTTAGTCGAAAAGGATCAGAGAATCAAAGGGGTAATATATGATATGGAGCCATATGTGCTGGATAAATGGCACAGCACTCCGGACCAGATCCTTGAAGAATATGTTTCCAATGTGATCAGGATCAAAGAGGAAGCTGGAAGGGATGAAAATCCACTCAGGATATACTTCTGTATTCCTTACACCTATGACATTACCGGTAAGGAAAATACACTTCGGTCAGTGATAAGAGAATCTGACGGAGTTTTTGTCATGAATTATTTCAAGGGTAAGGAAATAGATCATATCTCCACAGAGGTTGCACTTTGCAGCCTGTATGAGAAGCGCATTGTCAATATCTACGAGCTGCAGCCGGGGCTTCTTTCCCAGACTACGGACACTATAACCTATTATCGCGACGGACTTGGAGCTCTTAGAGACAATTACAGACAGCTTCGGGATGCTTACCCGGACAGCAATATTGGACTTGCCTATCATACACTTGAATATTTAAGAGTACTTTCAATTTCTGAATGATCCATGGAGATTGTTTTATTAGTAGTTTCTAAAATAGCGTTTAATGAGGAGGAAAAAGATTTGGAACAGGAAAAAAAGGTCATGCTCTCGGGCATACAGCCGAGCGGGGATTTGCATTTGGGAAATTATCTTGGCGCCATCAAAAACTGGGCAGACAGGGTTAATGAGTTTGAGTGCTATTATTTTATGGCTGATATGCACACCATTACCGTGAGACAGGATCCAAAGGAGCTCAGAAGACGCTCCCTGGAGATGCTGGCACTTTATATTGCCTGCGGACTTGATCCGGAGAAGAATACGCTTTTTTTGCAGTCCCATGTGCCTGCACACGCTCAGCTTGGATGGGTTCTTGACTGCTATACAATGTACGGTGAGCTTGGACGGATGACACAGTTCAAGGACAAATCTGAGAAGCATAAGGACAACATAAATGCCGGGCTTTTCACATATCCATCACTTATGGCTGCGGATATTCTTCTCTATCAGCCACACTTTGTACCGGTGGGAGAGGATCAGAAGCAGCATGTAGAGCTTACAAGGAACATTGCAGAGAGATTCAATAATATCTACGGAGATGTATTCCGCATTCCGGAGCCTTATATAGCCAAGACAGGCGCAAGGATTTACGGGCTTACCACTCCCGGCTCCAAGATGAGCAAGTCAGATCCAAACGGCTGCGTATTCCTGATGGATGAACCTGATGTTGTCATGAAGAAGTTTAAGAGGGCAGTGACAGACTCTGATACTGAAAGATGTGTCCGCTTTGACAAAGAGAACAAGCCCGGAGTAGCAAATCTTATGAATATCTACTCAACAATCACGGGCAAGAGCTTTGAAGAGATTGAAAAAGAGTTTGATGGAAAGGGCTACGGAGTATTTAAGCCGGCTGTTGGTGAAGCGGTTGTTGAGACGCTGCGTCCAATCCGCGAGGAGGCAAAGCGCCTTATAGAGAATAAGGACTACCTCAATTCTGTATACAAGGAGGGAGCAGACAAGGCTTCCTATATTGCCAACAAGACCCTGAGAAAGGTCTATAAAAAGATAGGATTCTATCAGCTTTAAGCAATAAAAAAATTTTTGCCGCCGGCAAGGGATGACAGTTTAAAAAAAAGATGTCTGCCTTGCCGGCAGCTTATTTGTAATAATCTGCCCGGATATGAATAGTTACATATTCTGAAGAATTTATAATTTTAATGATGTTGAGGCCAAAAGTCACCTGGTGGCTCCGTGGCTGTGCATATTGCACAGGAGGCTGAGAGGCCCTATGAGCTCGTCGGTACTTAGGCACCGTATTTTGGTGCCTTAGTACCGCTACGAAGCGAAAGGAGCGAAAGCGTGCCCGAAGTGACTGTACAATATGCACAGCCATGGAGACGCAAGGTGACTTTTGACCTCAACATCATAATTTTAATAAATAAAGTGGCGCCGCTTTCAAATGTGAAAGCGGCGCCATTTATTTTAGGAGATTTAAAATGAAAGGCTTAATTTAGGCTGGGATCAAAGGCAACTTGCATATGCCTTTTCAGCTCCATCTGTGTGAATCTTCTTGAGATCGGCAATAACAGCGTCTGTAAGACCTTCGATCTTATTAAGATCCTGATCCCACATTCTCTCGTTGCCAAGTACAGCTCTTACCAGATCCTCTTCGGAATCATTTCTGTGCTCATAGAAGAACTCAAGAGCCCATCTGTCATCACTGATTGTGTAGGTGTTGCCTGCAGGTCTTACGCATACAAGACCGTTTTCGTTGAGCTCCTGGATGTCATTTGAATAGAACGCGATGTAAGCAGCAAGTGACATTGTAAGACATACAGGAAGCTTCTTGTTCTTATCTATGTACTGAAGGAATGAAGGCATATTTCTTGCCTTCCACTTACTTGTTGAGTTGAGTGAAATGGACATGAGCTCGTGGTTTACGAAAGGATTGTTGAAACGATCCTTTACAGCAGCAGCGAACTGATTGAGGTCATTCTCATCAAGGTGGTCAACAAGAGTAGGGATAACCTCCTCATTGAGCATCTTGTTCATGAAGCCGGAGATGTTCTCATTCTGCATGCAGTCGCGGACAATATCCTGACCTGCGAGGTAAGCGCCAAGGACAAAGCCGGTGTGAGCGCCGTTGAGGATACGTACCTTGCGGTGCTTGTAAGGCATTACATCAGGAACAACATGAACATTAACGCCGGCCTTCTTGAAAGGAAGTCTGTCCTCAAGACCCTCAGGTCCCTCGATGATCCAGACACCAAAGATCTCACCTACATCGATGAGCTCGTCATGATATCCGTTCTCAGCCTCAAGCTTCTCAACTTCCTTGGGATCACGTATTCTTCCGGGAACAATCCTGTCAACAAGAGTAGAGCAGAAGATATTCTCGTTGTTTACCCAATTCTTGAACTCGTCCTCGAGCTTCCACTGATCAATGTACTGGTTGACGCACTTTAAAAGCTCTTTACCGTTATTGTCTATAAGCTCGCAGGAGAGAACAACAACGCCTTTCTTGCCGGCCTTGAATCTCTTGTAAAGTACCTGTGTGAGCTTTCCGGGGAAGCTGCTTGCAGGCTTGTCCTCGAAATTGCATGAAGGATCGTAAGCAATACCTGCTTCTGTAGTATTTGATGCAATGATATCGAGATCATCGCTCTCGGCGATTTCCATAATCCTTGCATAATCGTCCTTGTCATATGGATTGAGACAGCAGTCGCAGGCAGAGATAACTCTCTTTGCATCAACCTTCTGACCGTTCTCGCTTCCTCTAAGATAAAGGGTGTAAAGACCTTCCTGCTTGTTGACAAGCTCTGTAAGTCCCTGTGCTATTGGCTGTACAAGAGCAACCTTGCCGTTAAAGCCGGCCTTCTCATTGCTGATGTCAAAGAAGTAGTCAACAAAAGCTCTCATGAAGTTACCTTCACCGAACTGAAGAACCCTTATAGGAGCATCCTTAAGGATATACCCGTTGTAACCTGATTTTTCCAATACGTCATAGTTTAATAAATCCATGTTTTTTGCCTCCTGTATTATGTAATGGCTTACAAAACGATTTTTAGCTAAAACCCTACATACACTGTTATAACAAAAAATGTAAGCGTTTACAATAGCAATTTTTCAAAATTATGTGAAAATTTTGTGAGTGGATTGTAACCATATGGCTTTATTCTAACTGATTCATTGACCATAATTATGCATTATATTATAATAATCTGTGAAAAATATGCCCAATAAGGGGGATTTTGACTTATGGTCTGCAGCATGACGGGGTTTGGAAGAAGTGAGGTCACAGAGGGGCAGCGCAAGTATACGGTTGAACTTAAGTCTGTCAATAATCGATATCTTGATATCAATATCAAGATGCCCAAGAAATTCAACGCTTTTGAATCGGCTATCAGGGCTGAGCTCAAGAATTATATGAAGCGAGGCAAGGTCGATGTCTTTATCAGCTACGAGGATTTTTCTGAATCGGAGTCCAGAGTAAAATATAATAAGGCAATCGCTGAGGAGTATCTTACCTATCTCAATCAGATGTCTTCAGATTTTAATCTTGACAATGATGTGAGGGTCTCTGTCTTGTCAAGGTTTCCTGAGGTTTTTACCATGGAAGAAGAGGAACTTGATGAGAAGGAGGTCTGGAGCGGTATCAGGAAGGCGCTTGATGAGGCCGGAACTCAGTTCCTTGAATCCAGAAAGAAGGAAGGTGAATTCCTTTGCAAGGATCTTTCAGCCAAACTTGACGGTATGCTTGAGAATGTAGAGTACATCGAAGGCAGGTCACCTGAGATCATCAGGGAGTACAAGGTAAGGCTTCGTGAGAAGATCCAGGACCTTCTTGAGGATAAGCAGGTAGATGAGAACAGGCTTGCCATGGAGGTGACGATTTACGCTGACAAGGTATGTGTGGATGAGGAGATTACAAGACTTCGCAGCCATATTCTCGCTACCAGGCAGACACTCTCTGATGGAGATGACAAGGACGGAATAGGAAGGAAGCTGGATTTCCTGGCTCAGGAGATGAACAGGGAAGCCAATACAATTCTTTCCAAGTCAACAGACCTCAAGATATCCGACAGAGGAATTTCTCTCAAGACAGATATTGAAAAGGTGAGAGAACAGATACAGAACATTGAGTAAATTTATGAGTCTCATACATATAGGATACGGTAACGTTGTAAATCTCGAAAAGATAATCAGTATTGTAAGTCCGGATGCGGCGCCGGTTAAGCGTCTTGTGCAGAACGCCAGGGAACAGGGCAGGTGCGTTGATGCAACCAGCGGCCGCAAGACAAAGGCAGTCATAGTCATGGAGAACGGAATGGTTGTTCTTTCAGCTCTTTTACCCGAGACCATAGGTCAGAGGGCCAATAATAACAACGAGGGGTTAGAGGATGAATCGTAAAGGCCTTATCATAGTAGTATCCGGTTTTTCAGGAGTGGGCAAGGGCACACTTATGAAGGAACTGATAAAGAGGTATGACAGGTATGCACTCTCTGTTTCAGCCACCACCAGATGTCCGAGACCGGGTGAGGAGAATGGGAGGGAGTACTTTTTTGTGAGCAACGAGGAGTTTGAGAGGCTGATCGAAGAGAACGGTCTTATCGAGCATGCCGGCTTTGTCAATCACTACTACGGAACTCCCAGGAAATTTGTGGAGGACAAGCTCTCCGATGGTATTGATGTCATTCTGGAGATTGAGATTCAGGGTGCCCGCCAGATAAAGAAGCAGTACCCTGATGCTGTTTTACTGTTTGTCATGCCGCCTTCTGCAATTGAGCTGAAAAACAGGCTTATCGGAAGAGGCACGGAGTCAGCCGAGGTCATAGACAAGAGGCTTAAAAGAGCGAAGGAAGAGGCTGTAGGTATAGAGGACTACGATTACATTGTTGTCAACGATGATCTGGATGAGTGCGTACAAAAGGTGCATCAGATAATAGATGCGGCGCACCACGCACCATTTAGAAATATTGATTTTATAAATACTATCAGAAATGAACTATTTGAGTTATAATAGATAGTCAGTATATTGATGCGGAGCTTTTTCGCAGGAAAGGATTAAAATGATACACCCATCTTATGTAGATCTTATGAATGTAGTTAACAATGAGGTTGAGGAGGGCGAACAGCCGGTAATCAACTCAAGATATTCAGTAGTTATGGCTACTGCAAAGAGAGCAAGACAGATCATCGCCGGAGATGAGCCGATGGTTCGTGTAAAGGACAAGCAGAAGCCTCTTTCTATTGCCGTTGATGAGATGAATCAGGCACAGCTGAGAATCCTCACTGAGGAGGAGAAGGCTAAGCTTTCTTTACAGGCGGATGAAGACTTAGAGGCGGAAGAGACTGAAGAGAACGCTTAATATGAGAATATTATTTGTTTCACTTGGATGTGACAAAAACAGGGTTGACACTGAGGTCATGCTGGGAATGCTAGAGGCTTCCGGCCACAGTTTCACTGATGATGAAGATGAAGCAGAAGCAGCAGTTGTTAACACCTGCTGCTTTATTGGTGATGCGAAGCAGGAAAGTATCAACACTATACTGGAACTGGCAGAGCGGCGAACGGCAGGTCAGCTTAAGGCTTTAGTGGTTACAGGCTGCCTTGCCCAGAGGTACAGGGGGGAAATCCTAAAGGAGATCCCTGAGGTCGATGCAATACTTGGTACCACAGCAATTGACTGCATTGTAAGGGCGATTGATGACGTCTGCCGGGAAAGATCATCGCCGTACAAAAGCTACTTCGATGATATCAACAGGAAGCCTTTGGGAGGCAGGAGACGTATCATCACAACGGGCGGACTCTTTGACTATCTGAAGATTGCTGAGGGGTGTGACAAGCGATGCACCTACTGCATAATCCCCAAGGTAAGGGGCAACTACAGAAGTGTTCCGATGGAGGAACTTCTTTCTGAGGCCAAAGCCCTGGCTGAGGGTGGCATCACGGAGCTACTTGTTGTGGCTCAGGAGACGACACTCTACGGAACAGATCTCTATGGCAAAAAGATGCTGCCTGAGCTTCTTCACAGCCTCTGCGGGATAGAGGGCATTAAGTGGATAAGGATATTGTACTGTTATCCGGAAGAAATAAATGAGGAGTTGATACAGACCATAAAGAGCGAGCCTAAGATATGTCATTACCTTGACCTTCCAATACAGTCGGGCTCAGACAGGATACTTAAGCTGATGGGACGAAGGACAACGGGGGCAGAGATACGGGAGCTTGTCAGACATTTACGGGAAGAGATACCCGATATATGTCTTCGTACAACGCTCATAAGCGGATTTCCCGGGGAAACTGCAAAGGACCACAACATGACCATGGAGCTGGTTCGAGACCTTAGGTTTGACAGGCTTGGAGTGTTTACGTACTCCCGGGAGGAGGACACTGCAGCGGCAGACATGCCGGGGCAGGTATCCGAGAGGACAAAGAACACAAGACGCAATAAGATAATGCGGCTTCAGCAGGAGATAGCCTTTGAAACTGCATCCGGTATGGTAGGCAGAGTGGTTGAAGCAGTTATCGAAGGCAGAATAACCGATACAGATGACGACGAAGGCTATTCCTACGTCGCCAGAACATATAAGGATGCCCCGGATATTGACGGTTATCTGTTTATCACGGGTGTAATGCGGGAACTGATGACAGGAGACTATGTGAAGGTCCTTATTACAGGATCCAATGAATACGATCTGATAGGAGAGCTGAGAGATGAATTTACCAAATAAGTTAACTGTATGCAGAGTAGTACTGATTCCTTTTTTTGTTTTCTTTCTTTTAAATGATGCCATGAATCCCAACTTCAAGTGGATAGCACTGGCTATTTTCATTGTTGCCAGTCTGACTGACCTGCTTGATGGAAAGATTGCAAGGAAATACAACCTTGTGACTGATTTTGGAAAGTTTATGGACCCGCTGGCAGACAAGCTCCTTGTGTGCAGTGCGATGATCGGTCTTATCGAGCTTGGAAGAATTGAGGCCTGGATCGTAATTGTTATCATTGCCAGAGAGTTTATCATAAGCGGCTTCAGACTTATTGCTGCTGACAACGGCAGAGTTATAGCAGCCAGCTATTGGGGCAAGTTTAAGACAACCTTCCAGATGATCATGGTAATCCTTATGATCTGCAATATTCAGATGGCGCCATTCCCGATCATCACACAGGTTATAAAGTGGATAGCCTTCGTGCTTACACTGGTTTCACTCATCGACTATCTTATCAAGAACAAGGATGTCATGAGCGGTCCATTCTGATGAATTATTAAAAATACAGCAAAACGGGGAGCAGTTATGACAGTAAGTGGGGGAAATGACAAGGGCAGTGATAATGCCGGTGGAATGAAGCTTTTTCGCGCCAGGGTTTACAACATGGTGAGCACAGGTGTCATTGATGAGCCCATAAACAGACTTTACGATATTGTTACTATTGTCGCACTGGCCCTGAATCTTTTTGCAGCATTTGCGATTACATTTGATTATATGGAGGAGCACTACAAGGGGCTCCTCCTTGCCATTGAGGCATTTACCACACTCTTTTTCGCAGTTGATTATATACTGCGTCTTTATACTTCCAATGAACTGTATCCGGAGCTTTCCCAGGGGGAAGCACTTATTAAATACGTGTTTTCTTTTACCGGAATCATAGATCTCATGTCCTTCCTGCCGTATTTTCTTCCTGTTTTCTTCCCGGCGGGGAGTACTGTCTTTAAGCTCTTCAGAGTTGCAAGGATACTTCGCCTTTTCAGGATCAATTCATACTACGACCAGCTAAATGTTATTACCGAGGTAATTTCATCCAAGAGTCAGCAGCTCATGGCTTCCGTTTTTATCATAATTATTCTCATGATGGCATCAAGTCTATGTATGTACAGTGTTGAGCATGAGGCTCAGCCGGAGGTATTTAAAAATGCCTTTTCCGGCATCTGGTGGTCGGCATCGACCCTGTTGACGGTAGGCTATGGCGACATTTATCCGGTGACTATTATGGGAAAGATTCTTGGGATAATCATCAGCTTTCTTGGGGTCGGGATGGTTGCAATTCCTACAGGTATTATTTCGGCAGGCTTCGTTGAGCAGTACCAGAGGCTCAAGACTGTCGGAAGCTATGTTGAGGAGGAAAATATCCATTTCATAAGAGTAAGGCTGACAAAGGAAGACAGCTGGACAGGCAAAAGGATAACACAGCTTGGCCTTCCAAAGGATGTGATGATAGTGGCATTGCAGCGAAACAAGGAAACCATAATACCAAGGGGAAAAGCGGTTCTTAATGATGGCGACATAGTTGTGATGTGTGCCGAGAAGGTCAAGGACATTCAGCCGATCGACCTCAAGGAAATTGTCATCGGTGAGGGGCATTCCTGGAACGGGGTTCTGATCAAGGATCTCGATATATCAAGGCAGAGCTATATCTTCATGATAAGGAGAAACGGAAAGGCAATTATTCCGCGTGGTAATACAATGATCATGGCAGGTGATACGGTGCTGCTTTACGAGAAGCATAATTTGAATAATGAGAATATTTGAAGAAATGGACAAAAAAATGGATAGTTATCTTCAGAGCACAGAAAAGAAAAAAGAGATACTGGATAGAACGGAGCTGTTTGTACTTGATATGGATGGGACGTTTTATCTGGGAGACGAGATCCTGAAGGGGGCCGGGGAGGCGCTGGAAGCAATAAAGAAGGCCGGTAAGGATTATATGTTTTTTACCAATAATTCGTCAACGTCGCCTGAGCTTTATATCAGGAAGCTGGAGAGGATGGATTGTCATATTACGAGAGATATGATAATGACCAGTGGGGATGTGATGATCGGGTATTTAAAGAAATACTACGATGGAAAAGAGGTTTACCTGCTTGGAACCCCGGCGCTTGAAGAATCATTCAGGGATGCAGGAATAAAGCTGTTTGTTTCCGAGAGGGATAAAGTGGCTGCTTCTTCAAATGCTTTTTGTGAGAGGGTGCCCGATGTGGTGGTTGCAGCATTTGACAAGACACTGACTTTTGAGAAGCTCTCAAATGCCTGTGTTTATATCATGAAGGGTGCAAAATTTCTGGCGACGCATCTGGATATCAATTGCCCTGTACAGGGCGGTTTTATACCGGACTGTGGGGCCATATGCGCTGCCATAGAGCTGTCTTCAAAGGTTAAGCCCAAATTTGTGGGCAAGCCGTTTGAAGAGACGGTGGAAATGATTGAAAAGGCAAAGGGAATTGACAGGAAAAAAATCGCATTTGTCGGAGACCGGATCTATACAGATGTAGCTACAGGTGTCAACAATGGGGCAATGGGTATACTTGTGCTGACAGGTGAAGCCGGCCTTTCTGATGTGGATGAATCTGAGGTAAAGCCTGATGTGATTTTTGATTCCGTAAGCGAAATGGGGGAGCTGCTTTGATCGCATATGTAAATGGGACACTTGAATATCTTGAAGAGGGAAACGCTGTCATAGATGTTGGCGGCGTCGGAATAAATGTAAACATCTCTGGATCTACAATGGACAGGATGCCGAGGGTTGGAGAGACGGTCAAGCTTTACACCTATACAAATGTCAAGGAGGATGCATTTACACTCTTTGGATTTCTTTCCAGGGATGAGCTTTCACTGTTTAAGATGCTGATCACAGTCAGCGGGATTGGGCCAAAGGGGGGATTATCCCTTCTGTCGGTCATGTCACCCGATGATCTGCGGTTTGCAATAATTGCGGGGGATAGTGCTGCAATAGCCAAGACACCGGGAATAGGCAAGAAAACAGCTGAGAGGATAACCCTTGAGCTTCGCGACAGGATCAAGGCCACCGAGGATGACATGCTGCGTGGAAGCAGTGCAGTAACCGCGGATGATATCTCGGGAGATGCGGCTTCTGCAAGAGATGAAGCGGTCGCAGCCCTGGTTGCTTTAGGATACAATTCAGCGGATGCCATGAAGGCTGTCAGAAAGGTCATAAAGTCTGATGAAGCAGCCGCCCGGGATACTGAGAAGCTCTTAAAGCTTGCGCTTAAGGAGATGTTCTGACAAGCCATGTACAGATATATTTTCCTGAAATATCAGGATGTTAAAAAGGCTTTTCAGATATTCAAACAGGTCTTTTTTTGAAAACGTCGGGGAATTATTAAAGCAGAGGAAATGTTATGGAAAAGCGGAAGATAGTTACAAGCGCCCGGGGGATGGATGCTGAAGCAAACACAGAGGATATAAAGATTGAAGGGTCGCTGCGCCCGAAGTCTCTGGCTAATTATATCGGACAGAAAAAAATAAAGGAAAGCCTTGTGATTTATATTGAAGCGGCCAAACAGAGGGGAGAGTGTCTTGATCACCTTCTTTTTTACGGCCCGCCCGGACTTGGAAAAACCACGCTCTCTACAATTATTGCCAATGAGATGGGTGTGAATATCAAGATAACAAGTGGTCCGGCAATTGAGAAGCCCGGTGACATGGCTGCGATCCTGAATAATCTTCAGGAGGGGGACGTTCTTTTTGTGGATGAGATCCACAGACTTAATCGTCAGGTGGAAGAGGTCCTCTACCCTGCCATGGAGGATTACTGTATAGATATTATGATTGGCAAGGGGCCAACAGCGAGATCAATAAGGCTGGATCTTCCCCACTTTACCCTGATAGGTGCGACTACGAGAGCCGGTATGCTCTCAGCCCCTTTGAGGGACCGTTTCGGTATGATACACAGGATGGAGTACTACGAGATTGATGAGCTCTGCCAGATCATAACACAGTCTGCAAAGGTACTTGACGTGGAGGTTGAAAAGAAGGGCGCTGAGGAGATGGCCAGAAGAAGCCGCGGAACGCCAAGGCTTGCCAACAGGATTCTCAAGAGAGTAAGGGACTTTGCACAGGTCAGATTTGATGGACGGATAACTGAAGAGGTGGCGATCACAGCACTTGACCTTATGGATGTTGACAGGATGGGACTTGATCACACTGACAGAAACCTGCTTCTGACAATGATAAACAAGTTTGGAGGCGGTCCTGTGGGACTGGATACTCTGGCCGCGGCGATAGGTGAGGATTCGGGAACCATAGAGGATGTTTACGAGCCATATCTTATCAAAAACGGACTGATAAACAGGACACCAAGAGGAAGAGTGGTAACGGACACCGCATATCATCATTTAGGGCTTGAAATGCCTATGTAGATGAGGCTATAATCTATGTAGAATTGTGTTTTTATCAGGGAGGAGTTATGGCATCCAAAACAGATACAGAAGTCATAATCGGTGGAAAGGTATTTACATTAAGTGGCTATGAGAGCGAGGAGTACCTGCAGAAGGTGGCATCCTACATCAACAACAAGATAGCTGAGTACAACAAGATCGAGGGCTTTAAGAGGCAGCCGATAGACACACAGAATGTACTTTTGCAGCTCAATATTGCTGATGATTATTTCAAGTCAAGGAAGCAGATAGAACTGCTTGAGGAACAGCTCTCAGAGAAGGAGAAGGAGCTGTACGATCTCAAGCATGAGCTCATCACTTCCCAGATCAAACTTGAGAACAATGAGAAGAATTCCAAGAATCTTCAGAGCAAGCTCGACGAGTCATCAAAGAGGATAATACAGCTTGAAGCTCAGATTAAGGGCGACAACCCGGTCAAGAAGTAAAAGAGGTAAAATCTAAGGCTGTCCTTTGGACGGCCTTTTTAACTATTATGAAAAAAGTAGAACTGTTATCACCCGCAGGTGGTTTTGAAACAATGGTTGGGGCATTCAATGCCGGCGCTGATGCTGTTTATCTTGGGGGATCTAAATTTGGCGCAAGGGCCTATGCTGACAATTTCGACACAGATGAGGTTCTTGACGCTATTGTCTATGCACATCTCCACGATAAAAAGATCTATATGACTGTTAATACGCTGATCAAAGAGAAAGAATTTGGTGAGCTTTATAATTTTATGCTTCCATATGCGGAAAAGGGACTGGATGGTGTAATTGTCCAGGACTTTGGAGTTATGCGCCTTATTGGGAGAGAATTCCCTGAAATTGAACTTCATGCAAGTACCCAGCAGACAGTGACCGGCGTTTATGGGGCAAGACTCCTTAAGGACCTTGGATGCTGCCGTGTTGTTCCCGCAAGGGAGCTTAGCCTTGAGGAAATGAAGGCTATCAGAGATGAGGCAGGTGTAGAGGTTGAGGCATTTATTCACGGTGCCATGTGCTATTGCTATTCAGGAGCATGTCTTTTCAGCAGCATGGTAGGAGTTCGCAGCGGCAACAGAGGACGATGTGCCCAGCCATGCCGCCTTCCGTACAGGTTTAATGACAGATCGGGTTCTGAACAGTATCCCCTGAGTTTAAAGGATATGAGCACAATAGGGATAATCCCGGAGCTTATAGAGGCAGGGATAGACTCCTTCAAGATAGAGGGCAGGATGAAAAAGCCTGAGTACTCAGCAGGTGTAACTGCTCTGTACAGGAAGTATATTGACAGATATTATGCTGCTCCGGACGCAAGGTTTACTGTATCCAAAGAGGACATTGAGATACTCAGAAATCTGTATCAGCGAACAGGCATAAGTGAGGGGTACTATCACAGACACAACGACAGATCGATGGTCACAATTACTTCTCCGGCCTACAACAAATCCTCTGAAGATGTTCTTCTTGGGGTTGCAGACAGATATCTTTCCAAAAGGCTTAAGGTGAAGTGCGATATAAGCTGCAGGCTCAAGGTTGGATGCAGAGCAGAGCTGACCATAAAGGCTCTGCGCAGCGGCGATGAGATAAGTGCAGAGGTCTTTGGAAATGAAGTGCAAAGAGCTTCAAAGCGTCCCATGGAAATACGGGATGTGGAAAAGCAGCTGAAGAAGCTTGGAAATACAGGCTTTGAACCCGGTAATATCAGTGTAGATATTGATGATGGCGGTCTTGGATGCGGAATATTCATATCCGTAGGCGAGCTCAATGACTTGAGGCGAAGAGCCTGTGATGAACTTGAGAGCCTTTTGACCGGTGGTAAAAAAGAATTTTCAGGGCCGGCAAGAGATGATATAGCTGCCATAAAAGATTCTTATAAAAAAGAGAATCTGGAAAAAAAGAGTGGAAAGAAGCTTCATATTCTGGTTTCGTCCCGGGAGCAGCTCTCATCCGTCCTTTCAAAGGCACAGGATGAGCGGCTGATAGACAGGATATATATAGACAGCAATGTCTTCCTTTCGATGGATGAGTCGGAAAAAAGGAAGGTTTTTTCCTGTGCCGGAAAAGATACAAAGATCATCATTGCGCTTCCATATGTTACAAGAAGAGAAGCTTTTGACGGCACTGATGAGATCAGGAGAGTTATCAAAGAAATCAGATACTTTGAAAGAGGCGGGGTACTTGTAAGAAACCTTGAACAGCTTGGATTTTTAAGAAGCGTTCGCTACGGTGGTGCGCTTATTCTTGATGCAGGTATATATACCTGGAACAGAGAGGCAGTTTTTGAGTTTCTTTCCTGCAATCTGCAAAGGGACGACTTCTTTGTGGATGAGTTTACAGCCTCCTATGAGCTTAGCTTCCGCGAAGCAAAGGAGATTGCAGGCGCTGTAAAAAGTGATATTTGCATTCCTGTTTCTTATCACATCTATGGCCGTGTGCCAATGATGATAAGTGCCGGATGTGTGAAAAAGACGATGGATAAATGCAGTGGAAGACGAGGAGAGCTTTACAGTGAAGAGGTCCTTCTTTTTGACAGGATGAACAATCGTCTTCCTGTAACGATAAACTGCAGAAACTGCAGCAATATCATCTGGAATGCCCATCCGACTTCTCTCCACGCTCAGCTGGACAGAATACTGGAATCAGAGGAATTTGATCATCTCAGGATCGATTTTACGACGGAGGATGAAAAGAGGACACAGGAAGTACTTGGCTACTACGTTGACAGGCTCAAGGGAATGAGCCCTCAGGATATATTTGGGGATGAGGCATTTACAACCGGACATTTCAAGCGCGAGGCAGAGTAATGATGATTATGAAAACAATGTACAGGTCCGGGGAAACAGGCAGTAGGTATTACTTCTGCAGACCATGGCTTGGTAAGTAATATGGAATTATATGTAACTGAAATATCTAAATATGTGATAGATCTTTTCATGCTTCTTTATATGACAGAAGCCTTCATGACCTTCAGGTTCAAGACTGAAAAGAAGAGAAAAGGGATATATATCAGGCAGATTATATGCATGTTTGTGGTGCAGCTTTCGTGCTTCATCCAGATAATTGCGCGGACGGGGAAGCCCGTATATCTGTTTTTCTTTGCGTTTCAGATAATAATATTTGCAGCTGTTCTGATGATGTTCTATGCGATATATCCGGGAGGAAACCGGCTTATAATCAATAACAGCTGCCTGCTGCTTATGATAAGCATGATAGTCCTGACAAGGCTTTCTTACGACAGAGCAGTCAAACAGTTTTTTATTGTCACGGCGTCGTTTATCATAGGATTTTTTGTGCCGCAGATAATATTGCGATTTGAATTTATCAAGAAGTTTACCTGGCTTTATGCTGCGCTGGGGGTTGCGGCGATAGGGGCAGTGCTTCTTTACAGCGCGGCAACCAATGGCTCAAAGATTACCTACACTCTGGCCGGAATAACCTTTCAGCCCTCAGAGGTGGTCAAGATATTGTTTCTGTTCTTTCTTTCAGGGGCTCTTTATTCGGCAGATAATATCTGGCAGCTTATGATAGCCTCGGTTGTTGCGGCAGGTCATGTGATCATTCTTGTCCTGTCAAAGGATCTGGGAAGTGCGCTGATATTCTTTGTGATATATCTTGCACTTATATATATATCAACTGAGAAGATCGGTTTTCTTGTGCTGGGATTTTTTGCAGGAGCGATTGCCAGTGTATTTGCATATATGCTCTTTTCACATATAAGACGGCGGGTGCAGGCATGGCTTGATCCCTTTGGAGATATTGCTTCGTCCGGCTACCAGCTTTCGCAGTCGCTCTTTGGAATAAGCTCAGGGGGATGGTTTGGACTTGGACTGTACGGTGGTTCGCCTACATCAATTCCGTTTGTGGAGCAGGATTTCATTTTCTCAGCTATAGCTGAGGAGCTGGGGGTGATTTTTGCCGTGCTGATGACGCTTATTATCCTGAGCTCATTTATGATGATCATGTATGAAGGCTATTACATAAGGGACAAATATTACAGGCTTGTAGTATGCGGAATAGGTGTATCTTATATTTTCCAGACCTTCCTTACAATTGGAGGAGGCTCTAAATTTATACCTCTTACCGGTGTTACACTGCCTCTTGTAAGCTACGGCGGTACATCAGTGCTTGTTACAATAGTAATGATGATGATAGTAGAGGGAGTGTGCCTTATAAGGACCGATGAGAGGTGTGAGGCCATGGAGAGGAGAAGGCAAAGGCGTCTTGAGGCCCAAAAGAGAGTAAGTAACAGGGAGCAGGATGATTATTATGAGAGAAGACCGTATGGAACAAAAGAAGCTGCGGAGGAAAAAGAATACCAGAGAGCCGGGCGGTATGAGAAATCAACAGACAATGCGCAGTACAGGGAGTACAGAGAACACAGGGACCCGGAGCAGTACCGGGAGCGCGGGGAATACAGGGACACGGAGCAGTACCGGGAGCGCAGGGAATACAGGGGCCCGGAGCGCTACGGGCACGAAGGATACACAGAAGAAGATTCCGACTAAAATGAAGATCAGATCCTATCCCATACTTGTCATATCTGCATTTTATGCAGGACTTTTTGTCATTATGCTTGGATACATCAGCTATTATTCCTATTCCAACAGACAGACTCTGATGGATAACAGCTACAACACAAGACAGCAGATCCTTCTGGCCCAGAATTCAAGGGGAAGTATATACTCAAGAAAGGGAGAGGTACTTGCCTACTCAGAGGTCTCTGAAGACGGCAAAGAGACGCGTATATATCCTTACGGGAAGGAGTTTGCGCACGTTGTCGGCTATTCAACAAACGGAAGGGCCGGGATTGAAGCGCTTGCAAATTATTATCTGATAAATACGAGCATTGATCTTTCAGACAAGGTCAGGCTTGACACAAAGGGAGACAAATATCCCGGGGATGACTGTTACACGACACTCGATGTCGGACTTCAGGAGGTTGCCTACAATGCACTGTCATCCAGAAAGGGGGCAATCGTAGTCACTGATCCAAGGACGGGAGAGGTACTGGCGATGGTATCAAAGCCCGATTTTGATCCCGGGACAATAAAACAGGAATGGGACAGTCTGATCGCGGATAAGTCACCTGATGCAAAGCTCCTAAACAGAACTACACAGGGGCTTTATCCACCGGGATCGACCTTTAAGATTGTGACTTCACTTGCCTATATCAAGGAGCATCCGGCTGATTTTTGGAACTACAGGTTTAACTGCACCGGACGTTTTACCTATGATGGAGAGTCCATAAACTGTTATCACGGCGAGACACACGGTTCCCTGGACTTCGTCAGCTCCTTTGCCAAGTCCTGTAACTCGTCCTATGCAAATATCGGCCTTAATGTATCAAGGAAGGTATTTTCTGACACATTAAATCAGCTCCTTTTCGGAAAAGAGCTGCCTATAGATCTGCGCTACGCAAAGAGCTCTGCCAGTGTGGATGAAAGCACAAGCTCAGGTGATGTCATGCAGCTTTCCATAGGTCAGGGAGCCACCAGCGTTACTCCTATGCATATAAATATGATCACATGTGCGGTTGCCAACGACGGACTTTTGATGAAGCCGTATTTTATAACCGACATAAAAAGTGCAGATGGCAAGACCGTAAAGAGTTATTCTGCAACCGGTTATAAGAGGCTGATGACGGCTGCTGAGTCACAGGCGCTTAAAGAGATGATGGTGGCTGTTGTGAACAGCGGTACTGCCAGTAAATTAAAAGGTCTTTCCTACACATCGGCAGGAAAGACAGGATCGGCGGAATTTAACACTGCGACCAATGATTCACATGCATGGTTCACCGGCTTTGCCCCTGCGGAAGACCCTGAGATCTGTGTGACCATAATTGTGGAAAATGCAGGGAGCGGAGGAAGCTTTGCGGTACCTATAGCAAAGAGAATATTCGATGCTTACTTTGGCGTCGAGTAATAGTAGACTTATTGGTAATGAATTATTAAAATATTATATATATGAGTCGCCCGACAAAAGCTCCCCAGTCCGGCTGTGCATATTGTACAATCACTTCGGGCACGCTTTCGCTCCTTTCGCTTCGTAGCGGTACTAAGCTCGAAAATACCTCGCTTAGATGATGCACTAGACTCGACAATACCTCGTCAAGTGCCCACCTATGGCTCGCACTAAGCTCGAAAAAACCTCGCTAAGTGCTCTGCTCAAAGTACCGACGAGCTCATAGGGCCACTCAGCCTCTTGTGAAA